>CAYNVI010000354.1:0-5590 GCA_964400585.1 uncultured Pirellulaceae bacterium
GAAAAACTGGTCGCGTAGCGACTCCGCTACGTCCCTTCTCCCCCGCCGCGCAGCGAATAGCGGGGGAGAAGGAAAGGATGAGGGGCGGTTTTCTGACAGAGCTTAGGAATCAGGGCCGCTTCCCCCCTGGAGCGGACTGGGCGGCTCCGGCACGTGGCGGGCCTGCAAGTCATAGGGAGCGGAGCTCGGCGCCGCCCAGCGCACGGCCCGCTCCAACACCCCCTGGATCGCCGGCTCGTAATAGATCGGGTAAGTCTCGTGTCCCGGCCGGAAGTAAAAGATTTTTCCTTTGCCGCGGCGGAACGTGCAGCCGCTGCGAAACACCTCGCCCCCTTCGAACCAACTGATAAAGATCAGTTCATCGGGCTGCGGGATATCGAAAAATTCGCCGTACATTTCCGCCGTCGGCAATTCGATGCATTCGGCCTGCAAACCATCCACGATCGGATGGCTGGGGTCCACGACCCACAAGCGTTCGCGTTCCCCTGCCTCCCGCCAACGCAACATGCAGGTGGTTCCCATCAATCTTTGGAAGATTTTGCTGCCGTGGCCGCTGTGCAACACGATCAAGCCCATCCCCTGCAGCACGCGATGCTGGACGCGCGTCACGATTTCATCGGCAACCCGCTCGTGGGCCGCATGCCCCCACCACAACAAGACGTCGGTCTGTTCCAGGGTTTCCTGGGTTAGCCCATGTTCGGGCTCGTCCAGCGTCGCCGTCCGCACCAGCTGGGCATCCACCCCGAGTTGTTCGCGCAAGTGCTTGGCAACGACCGTATGGATTCCTTCGGGGTAGACTTCGCGGACGTCCTCGCGCGTCTGTTCGTGAACGAATTCATTCCAGACGGTAACCCGGAGCGGTAGCATGCGACGACCCTTTACGGTTGGCGTGCGTGATCACTTCAAACCATTCAGAAGCGACCCGATGCGTTGGCTGTAGCCTCCCACTTTGGGAAGTTCCGCCACCAGCTTATCACGGACGCTTGCGATCCGCCGACTCGTTTCGGCGAACCGCTCGGTCGCCTCACCATGTTGCTTATTCAGCCAAGCCTGCAGCTCCTGCATCTGCTCGCGGTGGATCGTCGCGACCCGTTGCGTCAGCAGCGCTTTCGATTCTTCCAGCTGCGCGGCAGCAGCCCCCCGGAGACCACGCGACAAGGCCTCACTAAGGCTGGTCGACATCGCGATCTCGAGGTCGTTCCCTGTCCCGCGAAAATCGGCACGAATTTCCACCCGGTCGATCTCTTGCAGGCTTTGCTGAAAGGCGCGGGTGATCGCCAACTTTTCCGCTGACGAATCGCATTGCAGCGTAAAACGGGTGTCGGTCTGCCTGGAAATCAGCTTCCCGGAAAGCGCCTCGCCGCGCGATTCGATTTGCACGTAGAGTTCCAGCTCGCCTCCCTCGATCGCCAGGGCTGCCTCCTCGGCGTCGCCCCATTGCGTCTTGGCGACCGGCAGGGAGGGCCAATGGACGGTCACCTGATCACGGACCGGCTCCCCCGCTTTCTGTTCGTTGTGAAATCGCTTGAAATCGATGCGCGCGACCCGCGGCCCTTCCAAACGCAACCGCGCCCGCAGCGGTTCGGTCAAGCGTTCTTTCTGCGGCGTGACGTTCTCCAGGATCCCGGTCATGGTGAACGTTTCCCCATCCACCGTCAGCAACCCGCTCAGTTCGCTTCGACGCAGCAACAGGCCCGGGGGCAATGGCGAACGATGCAGCGGGACATCCCGGCCGCGCAGACGCTCGGTTTCGGGCGAGGTCACCGTCCAGGCGGCGATCTGCTTCGCCGTCGCCAAGTAACCCCGAGCGCGAGACAGCTGTCCGCGGACCATCGTCCGCACCAGATCGGGTCCGATGTCTTGGATCCCCTCGACTTCGACCGGCAAGTATTCGTTGACCCGTGCCAAGTCGTTTTGCTTGGCTTGTTCTAGGGCGTTCCAGTCGGCGTGGATGCGTCCCGGCATCGCATCCATGGTACGGCGGAGGGCAAGCGATTCCTGTGCGATCCCTTCGGCCCGCCGGATGGTCGCTTGCAAGCGAGGCAAATCGCGGAGCGGGTTATCGATCCCCGTGGCCTGGTCGCGGATCTGACGGATTTCGTCTTCCAGCGTCTGGGCACGTTTCACCAGCGACGCGTAATCGGCGGCCCAACGCGCTCGGATTTCCCGCGACCGCTGGACGGTCTGCAAGTCATTGGTAAACGCTTCGGTCTGCTCCCGTGCCGACTGGCCCAGTGTTTTCAGGAAGGGGCCGAGGAAGGACGGGCTCGACGGAGCCGGTGCCGGCGTGACCGCCAGGTGGCCCGAGCTTGTCCGGGCGCCGCCGATCCGCACGCCGCGAATCCGTCCGTCGCGGGCTACAAAGCGGCGCTGCAACAAGGCTTCGCCGTCGATCATCAAGTCGATCGACTCGGCCTCGAACGCGTTGACCAGCTGCTTGCCCTCCCGCGGGTCGGCCACCTGCACATCCCGTAACTGCAAGCGGGGAGGAAAGAGCCCCACCCGAGCCTGCGCCACTTCCGCACGGCTGCCGACGCTGGATTGCAAGACTTGGATGCTGGCGTAGCGAACCAGCGGGGCCATCCCCCACCGCGCAAGCATCAGGATAGCGAGCAGGATCAACAGCCGAGTGACTACGAATCGCCAGCGGATCATGCCGCGTCTCCTTCTTTTGAGTCACGCAGACGACGTAGCAAGTAGCTCAGCGCCTGATTGATCTGAATCTCTTCGGACTCGTTGGCCGCGTTCGCTTCCCTCGGCTCGCTGTCGTCCGCCTCTTGGAGACGAATCACATCGATCCGAGTCTCCACCGCCAGTCGTTCGACGTCGGGATCGAGCGCAGCAGGCCGCGCGGGAGGATGGGGCGGATCGAGCCGCGCCTCGTCGCTTTGAGGGTCCAGGCCTTCAGGAGCCAGCGACGTCGCCGGGGAAGGGGCGTTGGTCGTCTCGGCTGGATCGAGCGGTACGAAACGGATGGGAGTCGAATCCTCCGCCTCGTTTGACTCGGCTGCCAAAGACGTCGTGACGCGGCCCTCGGGGGCGCCCGCCCGCCTCGCCTGCGGAGGATGGGGACCGGCCAAGCCATGGGGAAGATCTTCGCGATGCTCCCCATGCGGAATCTCCTCGGCCGGGCAGCGAGCGAGCTCTTCTGCCTCGCCCTCCCAGGCTTCGCTGGGTCGACGCAGTCGCCGGAACAGAGGATAGCTCAGCCCATACAACGGCATCACCATCGACAGCCCCAGACAGAGGCTTCCCAGCACGACCGTATTGTTCAGGTCGGTCCAGGGCATCAACGGCCACTGCCAAGCCGTCATCAAGATCTCACGAGCACGCGGATCCGAGAGAAGCTGCTCGCCGATCCAGTGAGTCAACGGGTCGAATCGCGTGGCCAGCAAAGCCGTCGCCACGCCGCTGAGCGCGACCAGGCTGTGGTTAACCCGCAGCGAGAGGACAATTCCGATCAATACGATCGCCATCAGGTTGCCGTGCGGGACGACGCCGACAAGGAACCCCAGGGCCAGGCCCCAGGCAAGCTGATGAGGATGGTCTCTCCCATCCAGAACCTTTCGGATCGTCATCAACTGTTTGATCAGCCACATGAACATTGGCTGTGCGCCTCCTACGCTCCGCAAGGAATCCGGTGACGCGGACAAAAAGGTGTCAGGTACCTTTTCGCATAACAGGTACTTGACACCTTTTGCCCGCACGCTCGTTATCGGACTGCCACGGCCGGTCGATGCAGAGCAATCCGGAAAACCGGCAGGGTTTATCGCCGCCGACCGCGCCCGGTCCAGTTAGCGGTACGGCTGCTGCGCCGGTAACGCCGAGGTCGCGCTGGCGGGCTGCACGCCGTAGCCGGGTGGATTCGCGGCAGGTTGCCCCGCGAGCGGCCGCACTGAATTTTGAGGCGCAGGTCTCCTCCCCGCCAAACGCTGCAGGGCAAAGGGCCTCGACGACGGTCCGGCCCCGCCTCGCTGCACGGGAATGGTGGTCGTCGTCAGCCCCGACTGACGGAAGAGTTCCGCCTGCGGGTTCCCGTTACCGCCTTGCCAAGCTCCGGGGCCGATCGGGTTGCCAGCGGCAAACCTCTCACCCGGCTGCTGCGGAAACCGGCTGTCGTCCAGGCGTCTATTTTTTCCTGGCAATAGGACCACCGAAGCCGTTCCATTCACGCTCTTTCCCTCTTTCGTTCGGAACGAGGGTATCAGCGTGATCTTTGCCTCTTCTCCGCCCACGGCATCCCAGGGAATCCAGATGCTGTAGGAGGCGCCCAGGTCGGTTTGGCTATAGTGCCGCGTGAACTGTTCCGCCGTGAAGCCGTAGCGTTTGATCTTCTCGGGCTTTCCATCGGGCCCCGGGATGAACGCCTGGATCGCCAATTCGCCGTCGACCGGAACGGGACGCGTTTTCTCGTCATAGAAGAAGACCCGGCCACCGAAGCCTCGCGTCGGCGTCGCACCGGTGCGCATGATCACGTCGGGGGTCCAGGTCACCGCCATCTTCCTGGGATTGGGGTAGGGCTCTTCCTCTTCCTCCCCCATCCAAGGCAGTTTCTTCCACGGTGATTCCGAAGTCGTCAGCGAACTGCACCCGGTCAGCCACAGCGTTCCCAACAGGACGAGTGGCATCCCGATCGCTCGACTTGCCTGCGATACGTCTACTTTCATCCGAATCCCTCCTGGATGGCCTGCCACCGATCGGCTCCGATCGGCAGCGCTCTGGATCATTTGGTTTGTCTGTCACCGGAGCCCCGACGGCGCGGTTCCCGCTGAGGGCTTTCCGGCTCCGCCGCGGCTCGCTCCGCACCCCCGCCGGCTTACCGCCGCGGGGCGTTGCCCGCCGGAGGAACTTGGGGGGCCATGCCGTTTTGCCAGTCGGTTGGCAGCACCATCTCGCCCGCCGACGTTGTTCCGCGCCGGATGGCGGGCTCCTGCGGTCGCCGCGATTGCGGCGGTTGCGGCGGGACGGCTTGCCCTGGGGCGGCTTGCGGTCGCGGCTGATAACCCGCCGGTCGCACCGCGGCGGCCGGCCGCCGTGCGGTCGCGGCGCTCTGCAGCACCGACGGTGACGATTCCCCATTGGCCGGAGGTGCCAACGGTTGCCTAACGCCCGCTGCGGGGACTCCCGAACCCCGAGGGACGGACTGATCGGGCACGGACTGCTCGGGCACGGACTGCTCGGGCACGGGTCCCTGGACGGGAGCCGCGGCTGCCGGAACCGGCTGCGCTTCCGGTCCGTACGACTCTGTCGGCACGCCCTGCGGGAGATGGATCGGCTCGAAATCATCGACGGTCGGCTGCACGTCGGGATAGATCACGGGCCCCAGGGCAGGGCCCCACAAACCGTGTCCGCCGTTCAAACCGACGTCGCCGTGCATCTCCACCGCCTCGGGCAAACAGTAGCTCATCCGCGACGATTCGGTCGCCTTGACGTACTCGAGGTCCTCGCCGCCGGAGATGATCATGGGGGTCAACACGACCAGCAGTTCGCTCCGTTGCTCGGTCTCCTGGTCGTAACGAAAGAGGTGCCCCAGGATCGGGATATCCGACACCAAGGGGACCCGGCGGATCGTCTGGGATCGCTGCTTTTG
>CAYNVI010000355.1:0-5571 GCA_964400585.1 uncultured Pirellulaceae bacterium
CCAGGCGATCGGGGTCCGTTATTTCAGTGAGCTGACCAATCTGGCCCAACTGGTCGAGGAAGTGGGCGAGGTCGCGAGGATCCTCTCCCGCAGCCACGGCGACCAAGCGGCGAAGCCGGGTGAATCGCTGGCGGAACTTCCCGACGAATTAGCCGACGTGCTGTTCGTGGTCCTCTGTCTAGCCAACCAGAGCGGGATCGATCTGGAGGCGGCCTTGCGACAGAATCTTGCCAAAAAGACGGGACGCGACCGCGATCGGCACCGCCACAACCCGAAACTCCAAGCACCAGACGCGCCCGACGCCTAGCACCGATCCCGCGGCCAGCGAGCCTTCAGCGCCTGCGGAGCATCGCTTTGGTCCGCTGGCTTGCTTGCTATTTTTCCACCCCCTTTTTTCCCCGACTTTCCGGAGCACCTTCTCGATGTCCCTTTCCATCATGCGGCGGATCACGTTTTGCGCCGGGCACCGCCTGCTGGGGCATGACGGCAAATGCGTCAACCTTCACGGGCACAACTACGTGGCCGAGTTCTACGTCACGGGGGAACGCCAAGACGACGTCGGCCGGGTGATCGATTTCAAGCTTTTGAAAAACAAGACCAAGGGCTGGATCGATGAACACTGGGACCATGCGTTCCTGCTGTGGGAAACGGACCAGGAGGCGATCGGGGCGATCCGGCAAACGAACCCGCACCGCTTGTACCTGCTTCCCTATAATCCGACCGCGGAGAACCTGGCGAAGTACTTGCTCGAGGAAATCTGCCCGGGTTTGTTGGAGGGAACGGGGGCAAGCGCCGAAAAGGTAGTGATTTGGGAATCCGAAGAAAGCTGTGCCGCGGTGACGCGTTCCCCCGCCAAGTCAAGTTAGGCAGCGATGTCAAGTTAGGCAGCGATCATGAAAACCCGGCAGCTGAACCACGTGGCGGTCCATGTCGCCGATAGCGAACTCCACGGAAACGGCGTCCCGACGGCGCCGAGCAAACATTTGTGGTCGATCCCGACGGGCACTGGATCGAGCTTTGTAAGCTTCCGGAATGACATACGATCCGGCGAAAGTGCCCTCACGCCGCTGAAAAGATGCCATTATATTCTGGGCCCTTCGCGAATGTTTCGCGGGGGCGATTACCAATGCAGCCCGCACGCTCGGGGGGAAAGGAGATCCGTCTCCGTCGTCCTTGCCGGCCTGAGGCGAGGCGGTGAAGCCGCTTCGGTGGGATCCGATTCCGCTGGGGCCTGAGGATAGCGATGACGAATCAAGATCATGCCCACAAGCCGTCGAGCCCGCAGGGCAACGGACTGATCCGCTTTTTAATCGAGAACTCGCTGCTGCTGATCGGCGGAGCGGTGGCCGCCCTGATCTGGGCGAACCTTTCCTACGTTCCCGATGGCGAGAGCAGCTACCAGCGATTCGTCAACTTTGATATCGCTTCGCTGTGGAGTGACGCGGACGCCGGGCAGGGAGCCCACGAGGTTCCCGCCGACGAGCCGCCTGGTGAGCAACCGGATCGTGAGCCGCCGCAGGACGGCGGGTTGCAGGACGGCGAGCATGCCGAAGGCGAACATGCCGAAGGCGAACATGCCGAAGGCGAGCATGCGGGGGGCCACGGCTTCACGATCCACTTCCTGATCAACGACATTTTGATGGCGTTCTTTTTTGCCATCGCCGCCAAGGAAGTCTGGGAATCGATGCTTCCCGGCGGCAGTCTGAGCAATCCTCGCAAAGCGGCGACGCCGTTGCTGGCGACCTTTGGCGGGATCGCCGGCCCGGCACTCGTCTTCCTCGCAGGAACCTTGTTAACCGGGACAACCGCCGAGCTAGGCAGGGGGTGGGCGATTCCCTGCGCGACCGATATCGCCTTCAGTTATCTAGTGGCCAGGTTCATCTTTGGCAGCGGCCACCCCGCGATCGCCTTCCTGTTGCTGTTGGCGATCGCCGATGACGCGGCGGGCTTGGTGATCCTGGCGGTTTTCTACCCCCAGGAGCCGGTCGATCCGCAATGGTTACTGTTGGCGGGTGGGGCGATGTTGCTGGCCGCGGGGATGCGACGTTTTCGCGTGCATCACCACCTCTGGTACCTGCTGGGGCCGGGCGTCCTCTGTTGGATCGCCTTCTATCAAGCGCACGTGCATCCCGCCCTCGGGCTGGTGCCGATCATCCCGATCTTACCCCACGCCCATACCGACCTCGGCTTTTTTGCGCGGGAGGAACTGGGACGCGACGATACGCTGGACGAATTCGAGGCGTTTTGGAAGACGCCGGTCGAAATCTTTTTGGGGCTGTTCGGACTGGTCAACGCCGGGGTCGCCGTCAGCGGTTTGACGACCGGCACCTACTTGGTGCTGGCCGGGCTGTTGCTCGGCAAGCCCTTGGGGATCACCGGGATGACCTTCCTTGCCGAGAAGGTATTCCGCTTGGAGAAACCCGGGGAGATGGACTATCGCCACGTCGTCACGCTGGGGATGATCGCGGGGATCGGTTTTACGGTCGCGCTGTTTGTTTCCGTGGCGGCTTTCCAGGTTGCCGGGCCGATCCAGGACGCGGCCAAGATGGGGGCCCTGTTGAGCTTTGCCGCGGCTCCGGTGGCGATCTTGATCGGGCGGGCGTTGGGGATCCGTCCGGAACCCGCCGAAGCGGCTGCCGAGGATCAGCCCCAGGCCGTGTAGTTGAGCGTCCGCATCGCAAGGAAATACGGGGCGGCTCGCGCCGCTCCGCTAACAAAGATGTCTGACTGGATGGTACCTACATGACAGACGATCCACGCCCCAAAGATGAGTTGCCTTCCGAGGCGATCGGCGAGGATGAAATCGCCCGCCCGCAACCGGCGGACGAACCGTTAACCGCGGTGCCCGGGGGCGATTTGCTGCAGGTGATGCGGCATACCGTCGATCGTTTGGAACACGACCAGACGGCCCGGGGCGATCTGAAAATCCTCTCCCGGACGCTGCGGGAACTCCGCTATGCCTTCAAGGTTTTTCGCCCTTACCGCCGCCGCCGCAAAGTGACGATTTTTGGCTCGGCGCGGACCCTGCCCGACCACCCCGATTACCTCCACACGGTTGCCTTTGCCCAGGCGATCGCCGAGCACGGCTGGATGGTCGTGACCGGAGCGGGCGGCGGGATCATGGAAGCAGGCCACAAGGGGGCCGGCCGAGCGGCCTCGATGGGGCTGAACATCATGCTGCCCTTCGAGCAATTCTCCAATCCCTACATCAAGGGCGATTCCAAGCTGGTCACGCTGAAGTACTTCTTCACGCGGAAACTGATGTTCGTCAAAGAGGCGAGTGCCGTGGTTTGCAGTCCCGGCGGGTTCGGGACCCTCGATGAAACCTTCGAAACGATCACGTTGCTGCAGACCGGCAAGCAGACGATGCTGCCGGTCGTGTTGCTCGATCACCCCGGCGGAAGCTACTGGCGCGATCTCGGCGATTATCTGGAAAAGCATTTCTTGGGCGACGGCATGATCAGCCCCGACGATGTGCGGCTCTTCAAGATCACCGATTCGGTCGAAGAGGCGGTCGAGGAGGTGATCGGCTTCTACCGCGTCTACCACAGCATGCGGTACGTCGGCCATGAATTGGTCCTCCGCCTCAAAGCGGCCTTGAGCGAGGCCGAACTCGAGGCGATCAACGATCGGTACGCGGGGCTGTTGGTCGATGGCGTGTTCCGGCAGGGCGAAGCGCTGCCGGAAGAATTGTCGGAGCCCGACTTGGCTCACTACCCCCGCCTCGTCTTCCACTTCAATCGCCGCGACCTCGGCGGGCTGCGCCGCTTGATCGACGAGGTCAACCGAGCGGCCGGAGCGTCCCCGTAGGCGGGAGGCCAACGTGCGGGCGACGCCGAGCCGCCTCAACCGGTTCGGTAGCCGGTCTGCAGGGGATCATTGGCGTAGATCGTGCGGCCCCCATCGACCGGCAGGGTCACGCCGGTCACGAAGGTGTTTTCGGCGAGGAACTGCACCGCATGGGCGACTTCGTGGGGGCTTCCGACCCGCTTTAGCAAGACGCTTTCCGCGATCGCCGCGACGGTCTCGTGGGGCACCTGGTCGCCCAGCAACACCGGGCCCGGCTGGATGCAGTTGACGCGGATCGAACGGTTGCGTTCAGCGAATTCGACCGCCAGCGAGCGGGTCATCGCTTCGACGGCGCCTTTGCTGGGAAAGTAAGCGGCATGGTCGAGGTAGGGACGGCAGAGCGCCCAATCGCCGAGATTGATGATCACGCCGCCGTGCGGCTGCTCGACCATCTGCAGGCCGGCCGCTTGGGCGGCGAGAAAGCTCCCCAGGGCGTTGATATCGAGGTAGCGGCGAACCTCGGCCGCCGTGACCTCCTCCAGCGGCTTCGGTTCCCAGATCGCGGCACTGTTGACAAGGATGTCGAGCCGTCCAAAGTGCTCGATGACCGCGGCGACAAAGGACTCGACTTCGTCGCTGGCCTCCATCGCCCCTTGCACCACGATCGTTTCGACTCCCTGGGCGCGGAACCGAGCGGCCGTCTCTTCGGCTTCGGCCACGCTATGGTGGGCGTGCAGGGCGAGACGGCAGCCGAGCTGGCCGAGGTGTTCGGCGATGGTGCGTCCGACGCGCGGCGCGCCGCTGCCGGTGATCAGCGCGACCGGGGCGGGGTCTCCAAAAACTTCTTGCAAACGAGGCATGGTGAACGGTCTCAAGGCGATCGAAGGAACATCAAAGGTAGCGAGCCAGGGGGCCGCCGGCGGCTGCCAGGGCGTCGATTTTCCGGGTCACGTCCGGATCTTCGCTCAGCGGCGGAGCGTGGTGCGGTTTGATCCGTGCATCGATCACCAGGCTGCCCTGGCAACCCCAATGTTTGTCGATCGTGGCCGCCGCGATCCCGTCGATATCGGTCGCCGGGTTGCTCCGCGTGAACGTGACCCACAGCCAGTTGCGGAGGTTGCGGGCGGTGAAATCGGCATCATCGACCAGCGTCACCAGCGGGAAGGCATTGAGTGGATCGGCGAAGGTCAGGGCGTCGCAAAAGCGGCGGAGGCTGCCTGCCGGCGCGTGGGCCTCGCTCGTTTCGCCCGCTTCCGCGGTGGCAACCCGGGGGCTGCGAATCGCCAACACGCCGGGAACGACCAGCCGCGGGTCGTCGTACCCTGCTGGCAAGCGGAGGTCGCTCGGCACCGAAGTCGGCAGGCTCCGCCTCGGCTTTCCCGCAGCCGCCATCACGACCTTCGATCCGCGGTTCATGCCGCTGCCGCTGTAATCGAGCGTGTCGATGGTGGTCCGGGTTTGAAAATGCAAATCACGTCGCCAGTCGATTCGCTGCAGCAGGTGGTCGAGAACGGCTGCCACGTCGTCGACGTCCAGTTCCGGGGCGTCCCCCTGATTGACGATCATCAGGTACTTGGCCAGCGACAATTGGCCGTTGCCGAGGATGGCATGCGCCTGGGTCAGCAATTCTTCGGGCTCGCCCCGGTCAAGGTACGGCATGTAGCGTTCACTGCCGAGCGCCAGCAGCAGCGGGTGCACCCCCGCCGCGTCGACCGCATGCACGCCGCGGACGCCGGGGATCACCGAGGGGATGATCGGGCCGGTCAATTCGTGGATCAGTTC
>CAYNVI010000356.1:0-5570 GCA_964400585.1 uncultured Pirellulaceae bacterium
CGGTAACACCCGTTTGCAACCGGAGCCGGTCGGAGAGACGGACAAGATTCCACCGGTTCAAGAAGATCTTCTTGCAAAGTCGTGATTGCATCCCGCAAATGGGAAGCGTTGTTCCCATTTGGAACCATTTGGAACGGCTACCTCCGCCAGAGCCGATCTTTCCGGAGCTTCGCCGTGACGGCGAACGGTCCTCTCTCCGATTCCGTACTCATCAGCTACCTGCTGGCAGGTCCACTTGTCGTCCGGAGCAGACTGGTCATTTTGACCAGTCTGCGCAACGGTGTGCTGGTTCGCTCCGGTCCCACCGTGGAACCTCTTCCGCAGCTCGTAGATCCTGCCGATGTGATACGCCAGCTGCTAATTCGTGGGGAGCCAGCCGATGTACCGATATCGTTCCGCCCCCGTACAGATTGCCGTACAAGTGCCCGTGCAAAATGCTCGGGTTCAGGCACTGCCGCAAGTTGTTTGCAGACAAGGACTTGCGGAACTCGGGTTGCCCAAGAAACGGGAAAGAAAAGTCGGGGCGACACGATTTGAACGTGCGACCTCTGCGTCCCGAACGCAGCGCTCTACCAGGCTGAGCCACGCCCCGAATGGTGGTGCGGTCGACCGTTCCGAGAACGACGACCCTATTCGTGCGATCTTATCGCGGATTCGATGGGCGTCAATGCCGGTTTCCTTCCCCGTTTGCCGCTGAGCGGGTAAAGCTCGCGATTGGTGAATGCGCTGCGGGTCGCTCCGGTTCTGAAGAGGCCTGCGTTTCGTTGAGACTCGTTCCTCGCGTTCCCTTTGGCATCCCCCCCGGGGCTGGCTGCGGTGTCTCGCTGGCCCTCCCCTCGCTGTCGCTCGACCCTCCCAGGGGGCTGACTGTTCCACACATCTCTGATGAGGCGGTTTCTTGGTCCCCTCTCCCCAACCCTCTCCCCCATGAGAAACGACCGCAATGTCTGGCGAGATGGTAAGCCAACGGAGGTCGTTTCTCACGGGGGAGAGGGAGCAAGAGTCGGCAAGGCCGACTTGTGTGGAATACTGAGCCAAGGGGGGAGGGTGTCTGCGCTCAGTCTGGATTGTGGAGACACCAATGCGCGGAGGGAGGGTGTCTTGCTGTTGCGGTGGGGGGGTGGAGACGGTGCCGATGCCTGCAGAGGGACTGTTAGGCTTCCTCTGCGGGGCCTTCGCTCGACGGCTCCGCCATGGCATCCAGCTGGATCGCCCAAGCGGGGATCAAGGTCGGGATCTCGTCGCGGACCGGGTAGAGATAATCGCCGGCCTCGCTGACCAATCCTCCCGTCAGCGGCTCCTCCACCAAGCGATCCCCCAGGTCGCGGAGGCTGCCGGCCGCGATCGTGTGGTTCAGCTGATCGATCAGCTGCGCGTCCGCTTCTCGCAAGCGTTGGCTGGTCTGCGGGCAGCGGAGCATCGCTATCAATTCCGGATCGAGCATCGTTCCTCTCCAAGGCGGAGAAACCGCATATTTTGACTGACCGGTCCTGGGCCGACGACCGATCCCATTAGAGATGGATCGCTTCTCTTCAGCAATGGGGCCCGGAGCCTGAACGCTTGCCAGCGACAACGCTGGTAGGCTGCTCGTCTGCTTCCGGCACAGGCTTCTCGATACCCGGCGCTGCGTTTCTTTCCTATCGATGGGACGGCCATGAAACGCTCGGCACGAAATCAGTTACTGACGATTTGCACGGCGCTGCTGTGCAGCAGCACCCTGACCGCTCAGGCGGTGGCTCAAAACGCGCAAGCGTCCGGGGGGAGTGGTGGCAACACCCGGCCTGGCTTGTTCGTCAACGACCAGACGGGGCACGTCTACCAGAAAGTCACCCGGACCGTCGAACGTCCCACCACCGAAACCCGGATGGAAACGCGGACCGAGACGGTTTACACGCCCCAGGTGGTCACGACCCGGCGTCCTGAGAAGCGGACGTATTATTCGCCGGTCGTCCAGTACGAATGGGAGCCGCGCTGGCACGGCACGTGGAATCCCTTCCGGCAACCGACGCTCGCCTACCATCCGGTCGCCCGCACCCGCTGGCAAGCGCGGAGCGAGTCGGTGGAACGGACCGAGCGCCACACCCAGTGGGTCGCGGAACATCGCACGCGGGAGGTCCCCACGCTGCAAAGTCGGATCGATCGGCAAACGGTCGTCGATTACGAAGTCGTGGGACGGCTGCAGAACACCCCGAGTCGGACGGCGGTCGCCAGCAATGGCGGCGCGAATCTCCGTCCGCTGCGGAGCGATGAAGCGGTGATCGGGCTGCCCGCCTCGTCCCGACGTTCGCCCGTCGGGAACTCGGGCGTGCAGATCGCCACGTCGACTTCCTCGCGCGGTCTGCAGCAGTCGGGAATCGCGCCGACAGTTCTGTCGGGCGGGGCTCCGGCCCGGCAACCCGTGTACGGCGGCAGTACGATTGCCACCGCCCCGGTAATGTCCCGTTGGCGGTAGCTGGGCCTTGCGAAGCGGCGTTCAAGCCGGTTCCCCCAGTTCGCGCAGGAGGGCTAGCGGGAAGATCCCGCTGTTGTGCCCGTCGGAGAAGGCGATGTTGTAGGCATAGCGGCCGACCGGCTGCATGGTGGCCACTTCCACCGGCCGCGTTTCGGCAGCGCTCAAGACGGGGAGGGCAAGGGAGGGCGTTGTCGGCGTTTCCTCCGCGTCATCCTTGCGTTTTTCCCGGCAGGTGGCGCAGGGGCAATGCTTCCGCAGCCGGGCGGCGGGATAGGTCAACCGCTGCTGGTCGCTCCACACGATTTCGATTCCTCCTCCTGCAACCCGTTGCAGCTCCAGTGGGTAGTGTTCGGGTTCGGGGGACACTTCTTCGCTTGTTGCATTCATCGACAATCGACCAGACGGCGGGCTTTGACTTCGAAACGAGGGAGCGAACCGGAGGCGACCGGGCGAACGGGGATCCGCAGCCCCAAGCGGGTCTGCAGTTCTTGGGCCAACCGCTGGGCCGCTTCGAGTGGGCCTTCCACTTCTAATTCCAGTTGGTCCATCTGCTCGACGCGGTAAGCCTTCATGCGGAATTCTCCCAGACCGTCAATCGAACGGACAACCGCTTCAACCCCACTGGGAAAAACATTGACGCCGCGGATCACCATCATATCGTCGGCGCGCCCGACGACCCCGCCTTCCAGAAAGACAAACCGGCAGTCACCTTCCTGCGGCCGCGTCGCCCGGACAAGATCACCGGTGCGGTAACGGAGCGCCGGGCCGCCGCGACGCCCCAGTCCGGTCAGGACGAGCTCGGCGAGTTCTCCCTCGGCGGCGGGCTGCAGGGTTTCGGGGGACAGGAACTCTGCGATGAATTCCGATTCGATCACATGCAGCCCTCGACCGTCGCGACTTCCCACCCCCCATGGCCCCAGTTCACTGGCGCCGCCGTGGTCGATCAACCGTGCTTGCCAAGCTGATTCGATGCGCTGGCGGACTTCGGGAATCGAACCGCCCGGCTCGCCGGCGACGATGATCCGCGAGACCTCCAGCGACCGCAGGTCGATCCCTTCTCGTGCGGCCACTTCGGCCAGATGCAACGCGTAGGTCGGCGTACAACAGAGGACGGTCGCATGGCTGTTGGCGATCAGCTGGAGACGAGCGACGGTCGACATCCCGCCGGCCGGGACCACCAAACAGCCGCGATCGATCAGGGCATCGTTTGCGCTCCAGAACCCGATGAAAGGGCCGAAGGAAAAGGCCATCAAGGCGACATCGGCGGCCGTGACGTCGGCGGCGTCGAGGACGTACTGCCAGGTGTCGATCCACCATCGCCAATCGGCCGGCGTATCGAAGACCGGCAGTGGGCGTCCGCTGGTGCCGCTGGTCTGATGAAAGCGGCTGTAGCAGGCCCGGGGCAGGGTGTGGAATGCGGCGGGTTCCCCTGGCTGCTCCTGCACCAATTCCCGTTTTTCCAGCAACGGGATGTCGCGCCACTGCTCCAGCGTCTCCAGTTGTAGTTGCTTGCGCCCCCACTTGTGTTGATAGAAGGGGCAACGTGGCAGCACCTCCGCCAACAAGGCGTTGAGTTTGCGCAACTGCAAATCGCGGAGCGCCGGCAGCTCCAAAGAACGGGACTCGGCGCGGGTTCGAGCGAGATCGTTCATCAATCCAGGCAATCGAGAGGGCACGCAAGTGGTCGGAGGAATCACGAAGCGGGCCCCAAGATAACGCAATTCGCTGCGATCTGCTGCGACCTGCTCGTCGTCTCGCGGCGGCGGCCCCCGATGGTCCTTTTATCCATCCTCTGCAGCCAGCACGCCGCCCCATGAAGGCAGGATGAAGAAACGATCAATGTTCGCAGCGTGCCGCTTGCGAAGCGGTTGGCACCACGGAAGAATCCGCGGCAAATCGGTTCCGAGAGCCTTTCAAGGCAATGTAACGCGACGAGACCAAGAGGGCGAAGATCCTTTTTTTTAGAACAGCTTCATCCTTCGTTAACACACCGGAAGCTTTGCGTTCATTTACATCGGTTCAACTGACCGGCTCCGGGGGCAAGGTCCTCTCCTGTTCGCCGGTCAACCTTAGGAGATTCGAATTGTTAACGGGCAAAACCGAGACACGTCATGGCGGCAATCGAAAAGGCTTTACGCTTGTCGAATTGCTGACCGTGCTGACGATCATCGGCATCCTGGCGGGCTTGATGCTGCCGGCGATCAACCTCGCCAGGGAGGCGGCACGCTCGACCGAATGCGCCAACAACTTGCGGCAATTCGGGGTCGGCTTGGTCGGGCGTTCCTCCAGTCCTGATGGTCAGTTCTGCAGCGGCAACTTCGACTGGGCCCAAGACGGCGCCGTCACCGAGGTGGGCTGGGTCGCCGACATGGTCAACCGCGGCATCTTGCCGGGCGAAATGCGTTGCCCTTCGAACCTCGCTCAGGGGAGTGAAACCCTCGACCAGTTGCTGTCGCTCTCGCTGGCAGAGATCGGCGACACCAGTTGCCTCCAGCGTCTCGGCAGCCCTTCCACGACGAACGAGATCGGCGAGGTGGTCACGAACCCTTGCCGCAAGATTGCCGAGCAGAGCCTTGCCCCGCAATCGCCGGAGCGGGCCGACACGGTCGCGCGGTATTTGCTCGACGAAGGCTACAACACCAACTACGCGGCCAGTTGGTTCTTGGTCCGCGGCGGGGTCCTGCTCGATCGCGAGGGGATGCCGGCAGCGAAGAAAAGCGGCTGCACGACGACCGGCATCCGCTCCCGCAACGTGACCAAGGGCCCCTTGGTCACCCGCGATCTCGACAGCGGTCAAGCGCCCGCCAGTACCGTCCCTTTGCTCTGCGATGCCTCGCCCAACGGCCAGTTATCGACGGCGATCCGCAAGCCGGGCGAGAGCCCGCTGATGGCTCGCGGGGCGTCTTTGACCACGCCGATCGTCGGCGGTCCCGTGCTGAAGACGACCTTGCAAGCCCCCACGTTTTCTTCCGGTACGCCTCGGGAAGGATCCAGCGGATGGTTGAAGACATGGACGCGTGACGTGTTGCAGGATTACCGCGGGATGAGCCCGCATCACAGCGGCGGCGTCTGCAATGTGTTGATGGCCGATGGCTCGGTCCAACAACTGGTCGACGAG
>CAYNVI010000357.1:0-5560 GCA_964400585.1 uncultured Pirellulaceae bacterium
GTTCGAATGGTGTGAACGTTCCACCGACCCGCGATTCCAATCGCTCAGCGCGCTGGTGCGGGAATCGCCTCCGGCAGCCGGCGACGGGTAAACGGACACGGCAGGATCCATCTTGGCCGCCGTCCGATGGCTTAGCCCCACGCTTCCAAGCGGGTCAAGATATCGGTCAGGACCGGCAGGTCGGCTTCCGGGCGGCGCGGACTGCCGGGAAAGGTCTGATCGCTGACGATCCAGCCCCGTTGATGGAGGAACTGGGCCGCATTGTGCTTGTAGCCGGGAACGGGATCGCGAAAGGCAAAGAAGCCCAGATACTGCAGCAGATCGTTCAGCTCGTAGAACCGCGCGTCCTCGGCCTCCCAGAAGGCATCGCGACGGGCGAAAGCAGCGGGGGCAAACGTACTCAGCCCCAGTAGGTAATCGCTGCCGTACATCACCATGTCGATCGCCAAGTCGTTCCCCGTGAGGACTTTAAACTCCGGACGGTGTTGATCGCGGAGCTGCAGCCGCTGCCATTCCTGCTGCCGATTCAAGGACGAATGCTTGGCCCCCTGACACGCTTCGATCTCCATCAAGCCGCGATAGACCGGAAGCTCGTAGATCTTTCCGAAGGGCGCAAACATCTGCCCTAACTCGAAGGCCAGGAAGCGATCGACGCGCTCGCCGATCCGCCGATAGGCTTCCACGATCGCATCGTTATCCTGGCCGGTCAGCCCATAGGATTGGAAGAGGATCGGGGTCCCGCCATGCTCGACGATCGGCTCGATTTGACGGAGATACGCTTCTTCGTCAAAGGCCGCTCCCGGCGCATCGCCGACGAACGCTCCGGCGACAAACGGGCCGCCCGCCAGGAGGGCGGCGGTTTCGGCCAAGACCTTCCCCCGCAGCTGCTCATCGATCAGGTTGGCGTAGCCGGTATCCATGTTGACCGTGGGGATCAGCCCCGCTTTGGCCGTCCGTCGCAGATGATCGCGGAACCCCTGCCAATCGACTTGGCCGGGCCCCTGGAGCGGCAACAGGACCGCCGACATGCCGGTGATCTTTCGTCCGCGGACCAGGGGGGGGACAGCGGTCATCGGGAAGGGAGCGGAAAGAGACATCGCAAATACCGGAAAGAACGCAGGGCAGGGGGGAGGAAAGCGGCCGCGGTGAAAGCGGGCCCGGCCGACGCGTCCCGCGGGAGGGACGCGCAGCGCCGATGATACCAGCGCCGATGATACCAGCGCCGATGATACCGCGGGCACGTGACGACGGGCGCGGGGGGTTTTATGACCTAGGCTTGCAGCGAGTGCTTCGAGTTCCCTCGTATTGTCAGGATTCTTCCGTGTCGATCGACCTCCCCCCCACCGCGGCCTCCCTGCCAACCCCCGCCCAAGCACCGCCGGTCGCTGCCGCCGATCGGCTTCCCCTGGCGTCTCCGGAAGCGGTCGCACTGCGGCTTCCGCACCGCCTCCGCCAGTTGCTCCGCTGCCCGCGGTGCCAGGGACCGCTGACCGCCCAGGGCGGCGCGGACGATCCGGAACTCAGTTGCCGAAGCCCCGCCTGTGGGCAGGTTTTCCCGATCGCCGAGGAGGTGCCGATCCTGATCGACGAATCGCGGAGCCTGTTCGATATCGCTACCTTTTTGCAGCGTGATCCGACGTTTTTCAAACAAGTCGGCTGGCTGCGCCGCACCGTCAGTCGCTGCCTCCCGGATCCCTCGGCCAACGTGGCGGCTCCCGCGAATTTTGCGGCGATGCGGGAAATCTTGGTGCAACAGAGCGACCGCCCGATCGTGCTGGTGGTCGGCGGAGGGGTTGTGGGCAGCGGTCTGGAGGCGATGCTGGACGATCCCCGGATCACCTTTTTGGAAACGGATGCGGCGATCGGTCCCCGCACGCAATTGATCTGCGACGGACACGACCTGCCGTTGGCCGATGCCAGCGTCGACGGGGTGATCGTGCAAGCGGTCCTGGAGCACGTGGTCGATCCCCACCGCTGCGTGGCCGAGATCGCCCGCGTCTTGAAACCGGCCGGCCTCGTTTACTCCGACACGCCGTTCATCCAACAGGTCCACGGGCGCGAATTCGACTTCACCCGGTTCACCCGGCTGGGGCATCGGCGTCTGTTCCGCCAGTTCGAAATGCTCCGCAGCGGGATCAGTTGTGGTCCCGGAATGGCGCTGGCTTGGACGCTCCGTTACTTCCTCCTCAGCTTTGTCCAATCGGCCCGGGCCCGCGCCGTGGTCAGCGGTTTTTCGCGTCTGGCGTTCTTCTGGCTGATCTACCTCGACCGCTTCCTGGCCCATCGTCCGGCAGCCAGCGACGCCGCTTCGGCTTTCTACTTTCTCGGCCGGAAATCGGACAGCGTCCTCTCCGACCGCGACCTGATCGCCGATTATCGGGGCGGTTTTTAGCCGCGGTCCAAAACCGGGGTAAACCCTTCGCTGCGACCGCCGCACGGTCCCCCCAGGTTACCTGACCGGAACGGAAAATCCGTCACTTCCGCGCAGGCCCCTACGTTCGTTCAGATCGTCGCGACGTCCCAACCGAATAGACAACCGAAGAGTGCTCTCCGCTTTCGGCCTTTCCTCGGTGATGCTTCGCATGCGCAGCCTGACGGCAATGACCATGGTTTCCTGGGTGACCGCCTTGGTGATCGGTTTCGGCGGGTGCCAGCGGGGCGATTACCGGCGTCGGGCCGACCGGGATGTCGCAGGCATCTTGGGTGCGAAGACCAATCGTACCCCCTGGCAATTGCCGCAGGACTATCGCGTCTATCCCGATCCGCGCTCGCGTTTCTTCGATCCGACGGCAACCGACTCGCCGCAGCTACCCGATCCGCAACCGATCCTCGACGGCTACCAACTGCCTGCCTTGCAGACCGGGGATCCGCTGGGCGGCCCCGCGACGAGTGCTCCCGCCGGAGAGGGTGACAACGGCGGCGCGGAGGAAGTCCCCGAGCTGCCGACCGGCGGCCCATCGGCCGACGCCTCACCAGAGATGATTGAACCCGGCGAGGCGACCCGGTTGCCGGCCGATTCGGACCAGACCGACGACACCTCGTTGCAGATCGTGCCGATCCCGCCCGATGATTGGGCTCAAATCCCCGAAAGCTGCCTCGGCCGGATGTTGGAATTCGCTTCGGTCCGCGACGAGTACCAGCGTTCCTTCCAGCGACCGGCGCCGCGCGGTCCGGACGACATCCCGCGGTTGACGCTAGCGAACATCATGGAGCTCGCCCTGCTCAACAGCCGGTCGTATCAAACGCGAAAGGAAACCCTCTACGCCACCGCCTTGGCCCTGACCCAGCAGCGGTACCAGTACCAGCTGCGACCGACGCCGTTCGGCAACGGATCGGCCTTGAACTTCGGCCAAAACGACTTTGGGGGAGTTTCTTCCAGCTCGCTCGCTGTCCCTTCGAGCGTGGCGGTCCAGCAGTCGCTGGCCACCGGCGGGCAGTTTTTGGCAAGCTTTGCCAACGACGTGGTCCTCACATTCAACGGCCCCCAAGGGTTCACGGCCGACATCGGCTCGACGCTGCTGTTCGATTTTCAGCAGACGATCTTCCAGACCGATGTCCAACTGGAAACGCTGACCCAAACCGAACGCGATGTGGTCTATGCGGCACGCGAGCTCGTCCGCTTTCGCCGGGGACTGTTCGTCGACCTCGCCTCGCAGTACTACAGCCTGCTGCTTGCTTACCGGGGCATCGAAATCGGCTCACAAGACTTTTTCAGTAACCTCCGCGGCTTCCTGCAGGGCCGTGCCGAGTTCACCGAAGCGGGCAAGCTGCCCCGCGTCCAGGTCGACCAGTTCGAACAAAACGCGCTCCGCAGTCGCAGCAGTCTGGTCGCCAGTTGCAACTCGCTGGAGACCGACCTCGACCGTTTAAAACTATCCATCGGATTGCCGCCTGAGATGCCGCTGAACCTCAGCCTCACCGAACTGGAGGCCCTCTCGGCGGCCGACCGGCTGACGGTCGCCGAACAGTTGGTGCAGCGAACGCGTCGCGAACTGCAGCCTCAGGAGGATGGTCGCGATGCCGACATCACGGCCACCATCAATGCGGCGTCGGTCCTGATCGATCGTTTGCTGGACATCCAGCAATTGGCGAGCGAAGCGGCGGGGGACGCAGCGGCCTCGCCGGACCAGGCTGCCTCGCGGCAGGAAACGCTGCAGCCGCTTACCCGGCAGCTGCGCGGACTCGCCGCCCGCGTGGCGGTTTTGGAAGGGCAACGGCAATCCAATGTGAAGCGAGCCGCCCTTGATCTGGAGATCGAGAACGAAGCCGAACAGGCACGGATGCTGGGTGACAACCGAGCGATGGGAGAGTCGATCGCCGTGCAGCTACGGATCTATTTCCGCACGATCGACTTGATCGAATCGCTGTTACTGCTCAGCGAAAACGCGATTCGAGCCCAGCAACTTGCCCTGGAGATCGACGAAGCAATCGGAGACAGCCGGCAAGTCGACGAAGCCGCGTTGAGGCAGCGGGCGGCGCAGCTGCAGGAACTGCGACGACGTCAGCGCGCGGTCGACGAGCGGCGGGTCGAAGCGATCGAAGCCCGCGAACTCGATGAGCTCTCTGAATTTGTCGACGAAGCCCAAATGCTGCTCGCACAATCCGAACAACTCGCCTCCGATGCCTCCGGCTGGTTGCTGGCCGAGGGCCGCGACTCGTTGAAACAGATCGTGCAGGAAACCGTCGAGGAGGTGTTATCGCTGAGCACGCAGACCGCCGCCGAGACCGCCAATGTCCTACCACCGATCGGGATCGAAGAGGATCCCGCGATGATGACCGCCCTCGTTCAGCGGCTGGACCTGATGAACCAACGGGCGGTCCTCGCCGACGATCGTCGCGCGATCAAGATTGCCGCCGACGATCTCCGCAGCATCCTGGACCTCCGCGCCACGCAGGTCTTCCGCAGCGATTACAGCGACGGGTCTCCCTTCAATTTTTCGGCCGAAGGGAACGAGACGCGGTTGAGCCTGGCGCTCGACACGCCGCTGAACCGCCGCCTGCAGCGGAACAACTATCGCCTGGCGTTGATCGACTACAACCGCACGATCCGGAACCTGATCGAGGACCAAGACAACATCAAATTTGACGTTCGCCAAGACCTTCGCCAGCTCCGGCTTCGCCGCGATCAATACGAAATCGCGATCGCCAGTGCCGCGTTGGCCTACGAGCGGGTGGTCAGCACGCGGCTGCAATTGCAGTACGAGGTGGGAAATGTGGTCGCGCGTGACTTCCTGGAAGCCCAGCAAGCCTACACGGCAGCCCTCTCCTCGGTCGCCAGCCAACACATCTCGTACATCCTGGGCCGGATCGAACTCTTCTTCGATCTGGAAGGGATCCAATTGAACGAGAACGGTTACTGGCCCGGCCTGGACGATGAAGACCTGCAACCGCCGGTCAACGAAGATTTCCGCGGGACGAACCCGCTGCCGTACGACCGGCTGGTTCCCGGCTTGCACTATTCCGAGGAAATCGAGGCGACGACGCGGCCCGGCAGCCTGCTGTTTGCCCGCTAGGCTCTGTCCGAAAACCAAAAAACTGGTCGCGTAGCGACTCCGCTAGG
>CAYNVI010000358.1:0-5553 GCA_964400585.1 uncultured Pirellulaceae bacterium
CAGCCGATCAGCGATCAGCATGAGCGAATTGAAGCCCCGCGGCTGGCCTCCCCGCATCGGTCGCACCAAGGGAAAAAACCGGCCCAAACGCCGCCGGCGGCGGCTGATGCTGGCCGTCCTCCCAACGATGCTGACACTGGGCAATGGCGTCTGTGGCTTGGCGGCGATCGCCGTGGCGGTCAGTATCGCGTTGCCCTGGGACCCCGAGGTCAAGCTCTGTGTGGCGGGACTCCTGATCTTTGCCGGCATGCTGTTCGACGCCCTCGATGGCTCGGCAGCCCGTCTGACCAATCAGTCGAGCCAGTTCGGGGCCGAACTCGACAGCCTCTGCGACGCGATCACGTTCGGCGCCACCCCGGCGGTGATCCTCTGGCGTTTCAGCAATGTCCTGCCGGTGCGACTTTCCTGGGCGATCGGCGTCTTATTTGCACTGTGCGTCTTGATGCGGCTGGCTCGGTTCAACGTGGAAACGGAGGACGAAGATTCGCACGAAGGGTTCGATGGTTTGCCCAGCCCGGCAGCGGCGGGGACCATCGCGGCGTTCGTGATCGCCATGCCTCACCTGAGTTCGTTTCATGACGAAGCGTATCCCGACATGATTCGCTGGGTGGCCACCTCGACGACCAGCTTGCTGCATTATGCGGTGCCGGGGCTCGCCCTGTTGCTTGCCTACCTGATGGTTTCCCGGTTCCAATACCCGCACGTGGTGCAGCAATGGGTTGGAGGGCGTCGTTCACCCCACCAGATCGGACAAGCGTTGTTCGCCGTGGTGGGGGTGTTCCTGCTACACGAACTGGCCCTCCCCCTGGCACTTTGTTGGTTTGCCTTTGCGGCTCCCCTGCGGAGCCTGTGGCGGCGCAATCACTCCCCCCCTTGGTCGGTGACTCCCTCGGAATCGGAGTCGACGGCTGATCACGAACAAGCGAGCTAACCGTAGCTTAAGGATCCTACCGCGATGACTTCACAGGCAATGGTTGAGGAAAAGACCAAGGGGAGCACCCCCGAACGCAGCCGGCTCTACAGTCAATTCATTCCGGTGTACGAAGCGGTCTGGCCGCTGGTCGTCGGCCGCCGGATCCGCGCCAGCATCGAGCAATTGGCGATCCCTGCCGGGGCGGAGGTCCTGGAAGTGGGGATCGGCACGGGGATTTCGATGCCTGCCTACCCGCCCAGCGCCCACATCACCGGCATCGACCTGTCCGAAGAGATGCTGGCCGAGGCGAAACGCAAAATCGCCGAGGAAGGCTGGGATCACATCGAGGTCCACCCCGGAAACGCGGAAGTCCTCGATTTCCCCGACGCGAGCTTCGATGTGGTGACCTCCTTTCACGTCGTCAGCGTCGTTTCCGATCCGCGGGCGATGATGCAAGAGATCGTCCGCGTCCTCCGGCCCGGGGGCCAGCTGCTGATCGTCAACCACTTCCGCAGCGAGAACCGGCTGATCGCCAACATGACCGACAAAGCCGATCCGCTGACCCGGCACCTCGGCTGGCGGACCAACCTCGGCCTGGCCGACATCCTCGAGGACATGCCTCTGGAAGTGGAACGCGAATACAAATCCTCCCCGCTGTCGCTGTTCACCGTGTTGCGGGCGACCCGCACCGAGACGCCCCCGGCGAGCGCGGGGACAGCGAGCTAGCTGGACCGACGTTTTTGTTCGCGGAGCGGCGCAAGCCGCCCGGTCATTGGGTAGCGGCGCGGCGCAAGCCGCCTGGTATTTCCTGAGGACTTTCTTGGCCCAACCGGACGGCTCGCGCCGGTCCGCGACAAAGCGAGGCGGCATCGCCTCGCGCGACCCTCCTCCCAGCCAGCCCCTGCCAATCTCGCCGCCCGCTGGGGGCGCGGCCCACGTCGCCTGTCACTCTGACACGGCCTCCCGCGGCAGGCCCCCACAAAAGCTTCTGGGAAATCTGGTAAACCATTGGGGACCAGTGACTTGCGAACCAATCTCCAGCTGCTGGCACGGTGGTTGCTCTTGGAGACGGCCCAGGCAGGACTGCTGCCAGTGCGCCCCGACTGCCGCTGGCCGACGCGTGCCTGCGAGCGCGTTCCGGCAAGACCGACGTGCCGGCAAGACCAACGTGCCTGCAAGACCAAACTGCGAGACCGAACAACGCTCCCGGACAACGAGGGCGGGTGCCGCGGGGAGAGAGGCTTCCCGGCACCCCTTCGTTCCCCCTTCACAGTGACCTCAACAGGAGAGACACGACGTGGCAAAACAGATCGTGTTTGACGTCGACGCCCGCGGCCCATTGTTGGCCGGCGTCAGTAAGTTGGCTCGTGCCGTTAGCAGCACCCTGGGACCGCGCGGCCGCAACGCCGTGTTGGACAAGGGCTGGGGCTCGCCCAAGGTGACCAAAGACGGCGTGACGGTGGCCGAGGACATCGAACTGGATGATCCTTTCGAGAACCTGGGAGCCCAGTTGGTCAAGGAAGCGGCGAGCAAGACGAACGACGTCGCTGGCGACGGCACGACGACCGCGACGCTGCTGGCCGAAGCGATCTTCCGCGAAGGGCTGAAGCGAGTGGCCAGCGGAGCCGATCCGATGGCCCTCGGACGGGGCATCGCCCAAGCGGTCGATGTGGTCAGCGCCGAGATCAGCAAGTTGGCGACCCCGATCAATGAGAAATCGAAGTCGGAGATCAAGCAGGTCGCCGCGATCGCCGGGAACAACGATCCCGAAATCGGCGCCGTGCTCGCCGATGCCTTCACCAAGGTCGGCAAGAATGGGGTGATCACCGTCGAAGAGGGCCGCGGCAGCGAAACGACGGTGGAAATCGTCGAAGGGATGCAGTTCGATCGCGGTTTCCTTTCCCCGCACTTCGTCACCAACCAGGACGACGTCGCCGTCGAACTGGAAGATTGCTACATCCTCCTGTTCGAAGAAAAGATCTCGAACAACAAGAAACTGATCCCGCTGCTGGAAGCGGCCAGCAAGGCGAAAAAACCGTTGCTGGTGATCGCCGAGGATGTCGAAGGCGAAGCGCTGGCGACGTTGGTCGTCAACAAGATGCGGGGGATCCTCGCCGCCTGTGCCGTCAAGGCTCCCGGCTACGGCGACCGCCGCAAAGCGATCATGGGCGACATCGCCTCGCTGACCGGTGGCCAGGCGATCTTCAAGGACCTCGGCATCGACCTCGAAAGCGTCCAGCTGAGCGACCTGGGCCGCGCCAAGAAGGTGCGGATCACCAGCGAAGCGACGACGATCGTCGGCGGCGCCGGCAAGAAGTCGGACATCGAAGGCCGGGTCACCCAGATCAAACGGGAAATCGAGCTAACCGATAGCGATTACGATCGCGAAAAACTGCAAGAGCGGTTGGCCAAGTTGGCCGGCGGCGTCGCCCAGATCAGCGTCGGCGCGGCGACCGAAACCGAGATGAAAGAACGCAAGGCGTTGATCGATGACGCCCGCGCCGCCACCCAAGCCGCCCTGGAAGAAGGGATCGTGCCGGGGGGCGGGGTCGCCCTGATCCGCTGCAAATCGGCCGTGGCCAAACTGGAAAAATCGCTGGAAGGCGACGAACGGATGGGCGTCGGGATCATCCTCAACGTCCTCGATCGTCCGCTCCGCAGCATCGCCACCAATGCCGGCCTGGAAGGGGCGGTCGTGGTCAACCGCGTGGCCCAGCAAAAGGGCAAAAACGAAGGCTACGATGCCAACGCCGACAAGTACGGCGACATGGTGGCCGCCGGGATCGTCGATCCTGCCAAAGTCGTCCGGACCTCGCTGACCAACGCCGCCAGTGTGGCCGCCCTCCTCCTGACCACCGAGTCGCTCGTCTGTGACATCCCCGAAGAAGCCGATGAAGAGGGTGGCGACCACCACCACGATCACGGCATGGGTGGAATGGGAGGCATGGGCGGAATGGGAGGCATGGGTGGAATGGACATGGGCGGCATGGGAGGAATGGGGGGCATGGGCGGCATGATGTAAGCCGCCGGGCTCCTCGGGAAGGAGACGAAGACGACGCCCCCGGGCGTTGGCCTTCGCCTCGACCTTTCCTCCCCTGCATCAATCCTTTCTCTCAGCAATCAACTATCCAAGAAATCAACTTCACATAGGAATCGAGAAATATGGCTAAGGTTAGCATTCGCCCCCTGGATGATCGCGTCGTTGTCCAACCCGAAGAAGCCG
The DNA here is from genome assembly GCA_964400585.1 of uncultured Pirellulaceae bacterium. Classification (GTDB taxonomy): domain Bacteria; phylum Planctomycetota; class Planctomycetia; order Pirellulales; family Pirellulaceae; genus CAYNVI01. The sequence goes on from CAYNVI010000358.1 coordinate 4,137, forward strand.
AAGAAACCACCGCGGGCGGGATCGTCCTGCCCGACTCGGCCCAAGAAAAGCCGCAGCGCGGCACGATCGTGGCCGTCGGCCCGGGACGCCTGCTCGACAGCGGCAACCGCGGCGAACTGAGCGTGGCAGTCGGCGACAAGGTCATCTACGGCAAGTACGGCGGCAGCGAGATCGAGGTCGATGGCCAGGAGATGAAGATCCTCCGCGAAGGCGACATTCTGGCAAAGGTCCTGTAAAGGGCGGGGCCCCCGCGCTCCGGAGGCCCGCTGTTTTCAAGACGAGTGTATTTGACCGATAGATCCAACTCTCCTTACAAGGGACCTTACCAGTGGCAAAGCAACTGCTTTTTGACGACCACGCCCGCGCCAGGATGCTGGCGGGCGTTGATAAATTGGCCAAGGCCGTGGCCACCACGATGGGGCCGACCGGTCGCAACGTGATCATCAACAAATCGTTTGGCGGCCCGACGGTGACCAAAGACGGCGTGACCGTCGCCAAAGAGATCGAATTGGAAGATCGCTTTGAAAACATGGGGGCCAAGTTGGTCGTCGAGGTCGCGCAGAAGACAAGCGATCTGGCGGGCGACGGGACGACCACGGCCACGGTGCTGGCGCGAGCCATCTTCAAGGAAGGCCTCCGCAATATCGTCGCCGGCAGTAACCCCGCGGCGATCCGTCGAGGGATCGAGCGGGCCGTGGAAGCGGCCAATGGGAAACTGGTCGAACTGGCCCGGCCGGTCACCGGCAAGCAGGAAGTCGCGCACGTCGGGGCGATTTCGGCCAACAATGACAACGCGATCGGGAACCTCCTGGCCGATGCCCTGGAACGGGTCGGCAAGGATGGGGTGATCACGGTCGAGGAAGGGAAGACGCGGACGACCGAAGTCGAATACGTCGACGGGATGCAGTTCGACAAGGGCTACGTCTCCCCTTACTTCATCACCGATTCGGGGACGATGGAAGCTTCCCTCGAGAATGCCCTGGTGCTGCTGTACGAAAAGAAGATCAGCAACATCCGTGACCTGGTCCCCTTGTTGGAAAAGGGCGCCCAGAGCGGCCAGCCGCTGTTGATCATCGCCGAAGACGTCGACGCCGAAGCCCTCACGTTGTTGGTGGTCAACAAGCTGCGGGGAACGCTCAACGTCTGTGCCGTCAAGGCGCCCGGCTTTGGCGATCGCCGCAAGGCGATGCTCAGCGATATCGCGACCCTGACCGGGGGCACGTTGATCAGCGAAGACCTCGGCATCCAACTGGAAAACGTCACGCTGGAACAACTCGGCCGGGCCAAAAAGGTGACGGTCGACAAGAACAGCACGACGATCGTCGAAGGCAGCGGCAAGCGGGCCGATATCGACACCCGCGTCGCCCAGATCCGGACGCAGATCGAGCAATCCGACAGCGAATACGATAAGGAAAAG
>CAYNVI010000359.1:0-5533 GCA_964400585.1 uncultured Pirellulaceae bacterium
GCCAGATCATCAGCACCGCGGATAGTGCCCTGGGACAGGTCAGCAGCCTGCTCAATGACGTCCGTGGCTTGGTCGTTGAGGCGTCCAACACGGGGGCCCTGAGCGACGACGAAATCGCGGCCAACCAGCTGCAGGTCGACAGTTCGCTCGAAGCGATCAACCGGATCTCTCAGACGACCACCTTCCAGGGGCGAAAACTGCTGGACGGATCGCTCGACTTCGTGACCAAACCGGGCTCCAACTTCAACGCCGTGCGGGACCTGAACATCGACCAAGCCAACTTGGGGTCGCTCGGTTCGATCGAGGTCAATGTCGACATCACGCAGGCCGCGACCAAAGCCTCGGTCAGCACGACGGGGATCGACGCCTCGGCGACCGAAGCGAAGTCCAGCGGCACCGTCACCTTCGGCACGCCGTCCGCAGCGGCCGAAGCGACCGGCACGGTCAATCTGGCCAGCTCGTACGAAGTCGGCGCCGAAGCGACCGGCACGGTCAACTTTGCCAACGCGTTTGTCCCCAATGCGGAAGCGAGCGGGACGTTGACGCTGGGCAGCGGCGTGGCCCTCGATATCGCAGCGGTCGACGGCGGCGAAGCGGACGGACTCAAAGGGGACGATACGATCGTCGAGGTCGTGACCGTGGCCAACGGGACCGCCTCGTCAGCAAGTTATGACGCCGACTCCGATACGTTGACGTTGAGTCTTGAGGAGGGTGCCTTAGCGTCTGACATCGAGACCGATTTGAGCGGCGATCCCAATTTCACGATCACCGAGAATGGCACAGGCACCGACACGGTCCTCGGCACTGATGCCGGGTTCTTCAATAACCAACTCACTGGCGGTAGCAATACGACCAGCGGGACGACCGGATTCGATCTGACGGCCGTCGATGGTGGAGCGGCTGACGGGGCCAAAGGGAACGATACCCAAATCGTGTTGACCTCGGGGGCCTCGACCGCGGCGACCTACGATGCCGACCAGGATCTGCTGTCGGTCACGGTGGCCGATGGGGCGACGGTTGACGACATCGCCGCGGCGATCAACAGCGATGTTGGGGACGATTTCATCGCGTCCGATACGGTCAATGGCAGCTACACCTACGATAGCCAGGACAACACCACGCCTGGTTCGCCGCTGACCGGCGAGCTGACGACCGGCACCGATCCTACGCTCGCTTCCTCGTTCGATATCGAAGCGGTCAATGGACAAGCGGCGGACGGCACGGCCGGCAACGGCGTCACCCTGAACTTCACCAGCGGCGCGACGACCGAAGCGACCTACGACGCCGACGCCTCGGTGTTGAACATCACGCTCGCCGACGGGGCCACCACCGGCGATATTGCGGCGGCGGTCGACAGCGAAGGGACGTTCATCACTCGCAACCTGCAAAACGGAACCGCCCTGTTCGGCTCGGGCGACCTCGGTGCGAATGACCCGTCGCTGGCCAACGGAACGGACGATACGGTCAATGACGTGATCACGGTGACGGCGGATGAGGCGACCGCCGATAACGATGGCGTGACGATTTCGCTGAATGCGGACAATTCGCTCGCCGCCGGCGAAGCGACCGCCGCCCTCGACAACGATGGCAACATCGTCGTCAACGTCAGCAACAACGGGGCGGTGAACGTGGGGACGATCTCCTCGGCGATCAACGACCTCGAAGGCTTCAGTGCGGAAATCACCGAGAGCAACGGCGACAGCAGCTACGACATCATCAACGATTCCGCTGCGACCACCGCGGCCCTCTCCGGCGGCAACTTCGCCGGAGGCCTGAAAGCCGATTTGGCTGTGCAGCTCTCCGGTTCCTTAGGCTCGGAAGTCTTCCAATTCGACAAAGGCGCCTCGCTCGACGAAGTGATCCAGGGGATCAATCTGGTTTCCGATTCGACCGGGATCACGGCGGAAGACGACGGGGGATCGTTGAAACTAAACAGTACGACCTATGGCTCGGATGCCTTGGTCGATATCGAAGTGATCAGCGAAGGCGCAGGGGGGACGTTCGAAAGCGAACTGAATAGCACGCGGGCCACGGGAACGGATGTCGCCGCCACGGTGAACGGCACCTCGGCCACTGGCAAGGGGAATACCCTGGCGATCAATACCTCGACGCTCGACATGAATGTCACCGTCAACGACGGGGCCGCGACCGATTTCTCCTTCGCGGTCAGCGGGGGCGGGGCGCTCTTCCAGCTGGGCTCGAACGTGGTCAGCAACCAGCAGGCCCGTCTTGGCATCGGCAGCGTCAGCACCGGCCAGTTGGGCGGAACCGCCGGTCGGCTGTTCGAACTCGGTAGCGGGGAAGCGAATAGCCTCGCCAACGACCCCACCAATGCGGCCAAGATCGTGGACGAAACGATCAACAAGGTCACCAGCCTTCGTGGCCGGTTGGGAGCCTTCCAGGCGACGACCCTGGAAAGCAATCTGGTCAGCTTGAACAACACCGTGGTCAACCTGCAAGAGGCCGAAAGCTCGATTCGGGACGCCGACTTCGCTGCCGAATCGGCACAACTGACGCGGGCTCAGATCCTGGTCCAGTCGGGTACGAACGTGTTGGGATTGGCTAACCAAAACCCGCAAAACGTCCTCTCCTTGCTGCGGTAATTCGCCGGCCGGAACGACCGAATGAGCATGACGGCAGTCAGGGAGGCCCTCGCCCCCTGACTGCCGTTTTCCTTGTAGCGAACAGGTAGCTTTTGCCGATTAAGGAAAAACGCATGCGCACGGTTCTCCCAGGGGATCGCAGCCCCGACGGGGATCGCGTGGTTCGGAACGAGGAAAGTCATGGGCCGCATTCAAAGCTCGGTGGGTTTGATCACCGGCACCGATATCCAGGGGACGGTGGATCAGCTGATCAAGATCAGCGGGGTCCCCCGCGATCGTCTGGTGGCGCGGACCGAAGGCCTGCAACAGGAACAAAAAGCGATCGCCGAACTGACGGCGACCGTGATCGGGGTGCAACTGTCGGCCAAGTCGTTCGGCAACGAAACGCTTTTCCAAACGCGCAAGCACAGCTCTTCCAATCAGGAGGCGCTCTCGGTCGAAACCGAACAGGGGGCAGCGACCGGGGACTATTCCGTCCAGGGACGCCAGCTGGCGGGCACCCACGCCGTACAGACACGGATCGGTTTGGACGCCCGCGACGAACCGCTCGGGCTGACCGGGCAGTTTGACATCCGCTCCCAAGGGACGCTGGACCATTCCCTGAAGCTGCGGGACCTGAATGAGGGGCGAGGTGTCGAGGCGGGGGCGATTCGCATCAGCGACCGCAGCGGGGCGACGGTCGATGTCGACCTCTCCGCAGCTCGCACCGTGGGCGACGTGCTGGCACGGATCAATGAGACCGCCGGGTTGGACGTCCGGGCCACGGCCGATCAGGATCGGATCTACCTGACCGACCTCAGCGGATCCTCGGCCAGCAACCTCCGTGTCCAAGAGGTCGGGGACGGCGAGACCGCAGCGGACCTGGGACTGTGGGGGATCGACGTCGCTGCCGATCAAGCCAGTGGGCTCGATCTGACCACGCCGGAGATGGGGCCCCTGTTTGGCACCCCGCTCAGCGAACTGGGGGGCGGCGAGGGGTTCGGCGGACTCTCCTCGCTCGAGATCACCCTGCGGGATGGGACTTCGGCCAGCGTCGATCTCTCTGCCGCCACGACGATCCAACAGGTGGTCGAATCGCTCAATCAGACCGGACTGGACCTCACCGCGCGACTCGATGATTCCCGCAGCGGCTTGCAGCTCCGTGACCTCTCGGGCGGGACCGCCAACGATTTTACGATCCGCAGCAACGATGACACGGCGGCCCGGCTGGGCATCGAGGCAGCGAGCACCGCGACGCGGATCGACGGTAAGAATTTGAACCGCCAGACGGTCGGGCGCGACTCGCTCCTGTCGGAACTCAACCAGGGTTCCGGACTCGACCGCGGATCGATGAAGCTCACCGATTCCGACGGCAAAAGCAGTGCGATCAACCTGAAGGTCCTGGAGATCGAAACCGTCGGTGAACTGCTCGATAAGATCAACGGCCTCGATCTGGCAATGACCGCCGAACTGAACGAAGCGGGCGACGGCATCCAGATCCTCGACAACGGCGCGGGCAGTCAGCCGCTGCGGATCAGTGATGTCGGCGAGGGCAAGACGGCCGCCCAACTGGGGATCGCGGGCGACGCCGCCACGCAGACGATCGACGGGCAAAGCGTCGCAGCGTTGGTCGGTGGCGAACGTCTGCGGATCGATGTCGAAGCCGACGACACACTCGAATCGATCGTGGCGAAGATCAACGCCTCCGAACGGTTTGTCGAAGCTTCGATCGTCAGCGGCGACGAGGGCCAGCAAACGCTCCGGCTCCGCAGTCGGCAAGGAGGCGCCGCGGGGGTCTTCAGCATCGATACGGCGGGCTTCGATCTGGGACTGCAGACGATTCAACGCGGGCAAGATGCGGAACTGACCCTTCGCGACGACCAGGGAGTGGAACGCTTGCTCCGTTCGGCCGACGGCGTCTTCGCCGATGAAGCGAGCGGGCTCAACCTGACACTCAAGCAGCTGACCGCTCAGCCCGTGGAAGTTTCGGTCGAGGAGAATCCCGATGCCGTGGTCAAAGCGGCACGGACGTTTGTAGGGCAATACAACAAGCTTGTCGAAAAACTCGATTCGCTGACCTTTTACGAACCGGAAAGTAACAGCACGGGACTGCTGTTTGGATCGAGCGAAGCGTTGCGGATCGAAACCTCCTTTTCCCGCCTGCTGTCCGGGCCGGTTCGCGGCAATGGGCAGATCGGATCGCTCGCCGAAGTCGGGTTTTCGCTGAACGAGACCGGAAAGCTTTCGCTGGACGAGGCCAAACTGAAAAAGCGACTCAGCGAAGGAGCCGCGGCGGTCGAGCAATTCTTTACCACCGAGGAGACCGGGTTGGCGGATCGACTCGATCGCGTGACCGAACGAGTCGCCGGACTCGACAACGGCCTGCTGCTTTCCCGTAGCAATACGCTGACCCAGCAGATCGAAAGCAACAATGAACGGATCGAGACGCTGGGCACGCGGCTCGCCAACGAACGGGAACGACTCCTGAAGCAGTTCTATTCGGTGGAAGAGGCGATCGCCAAGGTGCAAAGCAATCAGCAGTACATCTCACAGATCCAACCGATGCAGACCCCGGTTTGAGCCGGTCGAGCGCCGCGGTTCCTGCCTCCCTGGCGGACCGGTTGCCGGTTGCCGGTTGCCGGTCGCAGGTTGTAGGGAGACGGACGGGCGCCGTCCGATTTTTCTCGCCAAACGGTTGAACCGCCCCGGGGCGGGCGGTCGATTTAGCGGTACACACGCTTTCGCCTCTTTTGTCATGGATGGGAATTACATGGACGAACAACAACGTTATCTCGAAAACCTGGTGAAGACGGCCTCGCCGGCACGCTTGCGTCTGCTCCTGATCGAACGCGCGATCGAGGTTGCCGACTGGTTGGCCAACACGGCGAGCACGCTCGACCACGCCGCAGGTGCGAATGACCACGCCGCAGGTGCGAATGACCACGCCGCAG
>CAYNVI010000360.1:0-5520 GCA_964400585.1 uncultured Pirellulaceae bacterium
TCGACGAACAGCTCGACAGCGTCGGCAAAGCCTTCCTGGGGATGACGCTCGGCTGTGCCCGTTGCCACGATCACAAATTCGACCCGATCCGCCAGCAGGACTATTACTCCCTGGCGGCGATCTTCAAAAGCACGGCGACCTTTGCCGACAGCCGCACCGGGGCGATCCTCCACTGGAACGAGCATTCGTTCGCTTCCGCAGCCGATCGCGCCGCGTTGGCCGAAGTCGACGCGGCGATCGCCGCCAAGAAAAGCGCCGCGGCCAAGTTCAAGAACGAAGCGATGGCCCGCCTGCGGCAGCAAGCCGAGCAGCAGGCGGCCAGCTACCTCGCGGCCGCTTCGCAGTTCTCTCCCGAGGCGACGCTGAAGGAGGTCGCGCGGGTGGCCGCGCCCCACGGCTTACACCCGCGGATCCTGCACCACTGTCGTCTGCACTTGGCCTACCACCGCGAAGCCCCGTTCTTCCGCCAGTGGCACGAACGGGTTGCCGCAGGAGCCAGCCCCGCGGCGATCGAAGCCTATTTTCAAACGCGTTTTGACGCCGCCACCGACGCCACCAAGCCGACGGAAGCCGACGCGGCGGAGGCGGACGAAGCGGAGCAGGCCCAGCGGCAGCGCGCCCGGGACGCGTTGCGCGATCGTGCGGGTTTTCTGGCCGTTCCTCCCAAACCGGCATTCGCTTTCGACGACGCGACGCTGAAAGAATACAACCGCCTGCTGGAGGCAGCGCGTCTGGTCGAGAGCGCCGCCCCGGACGAACCGGCGGCGATGGGCGTCGAAGATGGCACGGTCCTTGCCAAGCTGCCGATTCACATCCGCGGCAGCCACCGCAATCTCGGCGAACCGGTCGAGCGTGCCTTCCCCGCTGTGATGCGATTTGCCGCGGTCCGCCCGATCCTGCCGCGGCAAGAAAGTGGGCGTTTGCAGCTGGCTCGCTGGATGGCCGATTCACGGCATCCGCTGACCGCGCGGGTGTACGTCAACCGTCTCTGGGGCTGGCATTTCGGCCGCGGCCTGGTCGGTTCCACCGAAAATTTCGGCGTCCTCGGAGAGCGGCCCTCCCATCCGGAATTACTCGATTGGCTGACCCGCTACTTCATCGAATCGGGCTGGTCGACCAAGGCGCTGCATCGCCTGCTGCTGCGGTCGAGCGTCTACCAGATGGCGGCCCGCCATCCGCACCCCGCCGCAGCCCAGGCGGCCGACCCCGAAAATCGTTGGTTGTGGCGTTTCCGCCGCCAACGGCTCGAAGCCGAACAGATCCGCGATGCGATCCTGGCCGTCTCCGGCGGCCTCAACCGGACGATGGGAGGCAAGACGATCCCGCTGCGGAATCGGCAATTCGTGTTCAACCACACGTCGGTCGATCACACCAAGTACGACAGCCGACGGCGAGCCCTCTACCTGCCGGTGATCCGCAACAACCTGTACAGCTTCTTCCAGCAGTTCGATTTCCCCGATCCGACGATGCCGACCGGCAGCCGCCAGGCGACCGTGGTCGCCCCCCAGGCGCTGCTGCTGATGAACAATCCCCTGGTGATGGATGCCGCCGCCGACTTGGCCGAGCAGACGCGGGACGAGACCGCCGGCCCGGCAGCCTGGGTGCGCCGCCTGTACGAAAAGACGCTCAGCCGGCTACCGACCGACCGAGAGATCGAACAGGCCCTGCAGTTTGTCGCGGCGAGCGAAAAGCGACTGCGACAACAGCGGCAGCAAGCGGGGGAGGTCCGCCTGACCGCGGGCGACGAGACCGCCGCGGCGCATACCGCCTCCCCCCGCGGTGGCGTCGATGCCGTTCAGGCCTGGGCCCTATTCTGTCAGGCGCTGCTTGCCAGCAATGAATTCATCTACTTGGAATGAAGGATGCCGCCATGACCGCTCCGCTCGATCCCGCACCGTGGAATCCTGCCCTGTCGAATCGTCGCCGGTTGCTCCAGCAGTCGGCCGTCGGGTTCGGCGGGCTGGCGTTGGCAAGCCTGCTGGGCAAAGCGAGCCAAGGCGAAACGGCTGCCGGAGGCGGCGTCCCTTCGAACCCGCTGGCCGTCAAACCGCCCCACTTTGCCCCCCGCGCCAAACGGGTCGTCTTCCTGTTCATGAAGGGCGGCCCTTCGCACGTCGACACCTTCGATCCCAAGCCGCGTCTCGATCGCGACCATGGCAACCCGCCCCCCTTCGACCTGCCAGAAGTCACCTTCGCCAAGCAGGGCAACTTGCTGAAATCGCCTTGGAAATTTCACCGCTACGGCGAGAGCGGTCTGCCGGTCAGCGAGCTCTTTCCCCATGTGGCCGAGCATATCGACGACCTCTGCATCCTCCGCTCGGTTCACGGCACCAACCCCGCCCACGGCGGGGCGCTGCTGAAACTGCACACCGGTAGCGACCAGTTCGTCCGCCCCAGCATGGGCTCGTGGGTGACCTACGGACTGGGGACGGAAAACGAAAACCTGCCGGCGTTCGTGACCATCTGCCCGACGCTGGCACACGGGGGCGTCAACAACTGGGGGTCCGCCTTCCTGCCGGCGCATTGCCAGGGAACGCCGATCGGTAACGCCAGCCTGGCGGCGAAAAATGCCAAAGTCAAACATGTCCGCAACGCACGGATCGAAGGCGACCTGCAGCGTCAGCAGCTCGATCTGATCACGGCGATGAACCAACAACACCTCGCCCAAGCCGGAGACGATTCCGACCTGCTGGGACGACTGCATTCCTTTGAACTCGCCTTCCGGATGCAATCGTCGATGCCGGTCATCCAGGATCTCGGCCGCGAAACCGAAGCGACCCATCGCCAGTACGGCATCGACGATCCGGTCACCGAGGACTTTGGCCGGCAATGCTTGATGGCCCGGCGATTCCTCGAAGCGGGCGTGCGATTTGTCCAGGTCACCCACAGCGACAGCGAAGTCCAGTGGGATCAACACGGCAACCTCTACCAAGGCCACACCAAGAACGCGGCCGAGGTCGACAAGCCGATCGCCGGCTTCCTGCAAGACCTGAAGGACCGCGGCATGCTGGAAGACACCCTGGTCATCTGGGGAGGCGAATTCGGCCGGACCCCCACCGCGCAAGGCAATAACGGGCGGGATCACAACCCGCACGGCTTCACCATGTGGTTCGCCGGAGCGGGCGTGAAGGGAGGCTACGCCTACGGGGCGACCGACGAATACGGCTACTACGCCGTGGAGGACAAGCTGCATGTCCACGATCTCCACGCCACGATCCTCCACCTCCTGGGGCTCGACCACGAACGGCTGACCTATCGCTACGCCGGACGCGACTTCCGGCTGACCGATGTCGCCGGCGTGGTCGCGAACAAAATCCTGGCCTGACGCGACCGCTCGCCCCGTCCGACCGAGGGGATCTCGACAAGCCATCCGAAGGGGTCCTGCCGAAACGCACCGGCCGCGAAAAAAACAGCGCGGCACGAAGCGGGAAGCTGTGCGTTGACAAAGAATCCGTTGGCAACCTACCATAGCGGGCTTTGCCAAGGTCCAGCGGACCGCCTCTCGCACGGCGGCCCCCCGCGACCCTCCCGTTCAAAGACCCACTTCCGCAACTTCGGTTGCCCGGAGAGAGCCCCGATGGCCGTCCCCAAAAGAAAACATTCAAACAGCCGTACCGGCAAGCGTCGCAGCCACGACCACGTGAAAACCGCCCAACTCGGCGACTGCCCGCAATGCAGTTCGGCAGTACCGACCCACGTCATCTGCCCGAAATGCGGCTACTACCAGGGCCGCACCCTGGTGGAATCCGAAGAGCAGTAAGCAGGCACAAGCAGCTCGCAGCCTCCGTGCAAGCGGAAAGCGCAACCGACGCGGTGGTGGATCACGGAACTTTCGAAGCGGGCGTGGCATGGCGTTGAATGTCGATTCGATAGCGTTTCTCTTTCCCGGCCAAGGAGCTCAGACCGTCGGCATGGGCCGCTGGCTGTGTGATAGCTACGCGGCTGCGCGAGGGGTGTTTGACACGGCCTCGGAGATCCTCGGCTACGACCTCGCCAAGATTTGCTTTGAAGGCCCCGCCGAGAAGCTCAATGCGACCGAGTTCTGCCAGCCCGCCTTGTTCGTCAGCAGCATGGCGGCCGTCGAAGTATTGCGGCAGGAGCAAGCCGAGCTCGTGAGCAAGGCGACGGCCGCGGCCGGGCTGAGCCTCGGCGAGTACACGGCGGTCTGCTTCGCCGGGGGTCTCGATTTCGCCGCGGCCCTGCGGCTGGTTCAACGCCGCGGGCAAGCGATGCAGGACGCCGCCGACCGCGTCGATAGCGGGATGGCCAGCATCCTCGGGCTCGATCTGGAACAAGTGACCACGGTGTGCGAACAAGCCCGCGAAACCGACGAGGTATTGCAGCCGGCGAACCTGCTCTGCCCGGGCAACATCGCCGTCTCCGGGCATCAGCGGGCGATCGACCGGCTGGAACCGATCGCCACCGAAGCGGGGGCGATGCGGGTGATGCCCTTGGCCGTGGCCGGAGCCTTCCACACGCCCCTGATGCAACCGGCGGTCGCCCCGCTGCAGGACGCCTTACAGGCCTCGCAGCCTCAGGCGACAACCCTGCCCGTCTACTCGAACGTCGACGCCGCCCCCCACCGCGAAGCAGGCGAGATCCAGGAACTGCTGGCCCGGCAGGTCGTCAGCCCCGTCCGCTGGGAAGCATCGATCCGCCAGATGCTCGAGGATGGGATCGAGGGGTTCCTGGAAGTCGGCACCGGCCGGATCCTGCGGGGCACGCTGAAACGGATCCAACGCAAAGTCCCGACCGACGGCTTTGGCGACGAGTAAGCCCGCCGCCCGCTCCCCCCCCTTTCACCAGGCGGCCGGGTCACCGGTTCGCTTTCCCTCTCCCCGAAACCTGACCGACTTGGCTATGCAACTTTCGATTTCGGCTGACCTCAAGGACCAAACCGCCATCGTCACCGGGGCGTCTCAAGGGCTGGGCAAAGCAGTCGCACTGGTCCTGGGCGCCAATGGAGCCCACGTCGCCTGCCTGGCGCGGAGCGCCGATAAGCTGGCCGACACGGTCCAACAGATCAGCGACTTGGGCGGCACGGCCGAAGCGATCTCCTGCGACGTGACCGATCGGCAGGCCACCACCGACGCGATCAACGGCGTAGCCAAGCAACGCGGTGGGCTGGAGATCCTGGTCAACAACGCCGGCGTGACCCGCGACAAACTGCTGCGGGGGATGTCCGACGAGGAGTGGGACGAAGTGATCGCCACCAACCTGACCAGCTGCTTCGTCTGCTGCCGGGCCGCGGCCAATCTGATGCGGCGAGCCAAATACGGCCGGATCATCAACATGGCCAGCATTTCCGGGCTGATCGGCAACGCTGGCCAGACCAACTACTCGGCGAGCAAGGCGGGGATGATCGGCTTGACCCGCTCCCTCTCCAAAGAACTTGCCAACCGCGGCGTCACCGTCAACGCGGTCGCCCCCGGTTTCATCGCCAGCGAGATGACCGCCAAGCTGGGCGACGTGGTGATGGAAGAAGTCCGCAAGAACATTCCGGCACGCCGGGTGGGAGAA
>CAYNVI010000361.1:0-5480 GCA_964400585.1 uncultured Pirellulaceae bacterium
ATCCCAGAAGGAACGCCATAAGAATCCGCCACCCGCCTGCAGCATCCCCACCGCGGCGGCCGGGGAAGACGTCGTGGCCGGGGCAGCGGTCTCGCCCGCAAATGCCAGCAAGCCCGCACCGACCCAGATCGCCACGAACAGCGACAGCAAGATTCGCCGGGTCACGATCGCCAGCACGATCGCCACCAGCGACGGGAGCAAGCTGAACGCACCGTATTCCATGAAGGGCTCCCCGTCTGCAAAGGCGGCTATCTGGCCAGGTTCCGGCGGGTCCAATCCGGCGGGCAGCCCTCGCCGCCGCCGGCCGAGGGGATCGCCACTATGCCGATGGACGGCCCGCCTGCCGAACGGTCAGGCGAGCCACACAGCCCCCTGGCCCGCTGGTCAGCTTGGCCGTTCCACCATGCAGCTCCGCCACGCGGGCGACCCGGCATAATCCCAAACCGAGACCACGGCCCGCTTCCCGCCCACTGTAGTACGGATCAAACGCGTGCCGCTGCGCCGCTGCGGATAGCCCTGGCCCACTGTCGGCGATTTCGACGTACGCCTTGGGTCGCTTGTTGCCTCGCTTGCCCAAACGCAGATGGATCGCCCCCTCCTCTCCCACCGCCTCGAGCGCGTTGCGGATCAGGGCCGCGATCGCATCGTGCAACATCGCCGGATCGCCCCAGACTTCGATCGGCACCTGGGAATCGTTGGTGAGCTGCCAATCGATCGAGGCATCGGCCAACCGCTGTGCGAAGCTGGCGACAGCTCGTTCGATACATTCGGCCCAGTCGCTCGCCTCACGCTGCGGCGTCGGCGGGTGCGCAAAGAACATCACATCGGCGATCATCTCGTGCGCCCGCATCGCCTGCTGCACGACCCGATCAAAGGATTGCTTCCGAGCGAGATCGGCCTCGTCACGCTGCAACAACTGAGTGCGCGTCACGATATTGGCTAGCGGGTTGTTGATCTCGTGACTCAGCCCATAGGCGAACTGCTTGAGCGCCGCCTGCTTTTCCTGGTCGAGCCGCCGCTGGAAATGCTGCTGCAAACGGCCGTGATCGCGGATCTGGCGCGCCAAACGGGGCAGCGCGAGGGTGGCTAGACGCCAAGGGGTTGCTGCCGGGCTGGTCCCCGCTCGCCAATCGGGCCGGGGCCAAGTAGCACGCCACCCTGCAGGCACGGGGGAACCTCCGCTTTCCAGCCAGGCGGTCGCGACCGCCGCGAACCGCTGACCTGCCAACGCTTCGGGTTGCCCCGCCAACGTTTCCCAAGCAGCCTGCTGCGACGAATCGATCGGGGGGGCTCCCAGCAGGGCATCGCCGTCGACAAACCATCCGACCAGCCGCGGTCGCGCCCAGCGGGCCAAGCGGCGGAGTCCCACCCGTTTTCCCGCCCGAGATGACTTGGCCGCTCCCCACCGCAGGGCGATGAAGCTGAGCAGTGCCGGGTCCCGCCCCATCGCATCGACCAACCAACCGGTCGCCGCGCCGCCGCCTGGCTCCACTGTCGACCCAGCTGCCGATTCCGCAGACGCCGGATCCGCCAGCATCACCGCGGCCAGCGTTTCCGCCGTCTCGGACGCGAGCGGCAGCCACCAACGGGCATTGTCCCAGCGCAGAGACGGGAGCAACGCCATCGGTCGGTTTCCTTATCCGTCGCAAAGGGGCACGTGAGACGGGCCCCGTCAGGGAGGCGTCCGCAAAGGGAGGCTGCGTGCAGCGAGCAAGCGTCAAACGCTTTGCCGCTAATTCACCACGCCGCGTTCGATTTCCAACAGCTCGCACGACCGTCCGACCAAGTCTTCGATCGCAAACGGCTTCTGCATGAAATCGGTCGCGCCTGCCGCCTTCAATCCATCGACCTTGTCCTGCTCGACCATCCCGGAAATGCACAGGATCTTGACCATGTCAAGCGACGAATCGCTCCGCACCCGCTGGCAGACCTCGCGCCCGTTGATGTCGGGCAGCATCACGTCCAGCACGACCAGGTCGGGCCGGAACTCGCGGACCTGCATCCCGGCATCAAAGCCGTTGTTGGCCGTTCGCAGTTCAAACCGACCGTCCCGCTGGAAGCCGTCGCAAATCAGATCGACCAGATCTTGATCGTCGTCGACCACCAGCACCTTCTTCTTCCCGCTCTCCAAGGCGTCGGTGGGGATCCCATTATCCTTCATGAAGGAATAGAGGTGATCGCGTGGGATCCGTCGAAAACGACTACCGGGTACCCGAAAGCCCTTCAAAGATCCGTTATCGAAACAGCGAATGATCGTTTGCTGGCTCACCTTGCAAATCTTCGCAGCTTCGCCCGTTGTAAAGACCGTCTTTGTGGTCATGGCAGAAATCATCCTCCCTGCATGGCTAGCCGAATATTCCACTGCCGATCGACTTTCGTGCCTCCGGCATCGAACTCCTTAGCAAACTCCCGCGTCCCCGCACTACCCCAATTCCAGGACAGATTACGCCGAGACCGCAAGCGTCAGGAGCTTCCGCTTCTTCCCTGCTTGCCAAAGTTGCCAAGATTGCGGAATTATACCCAAACTACGCCGTCGGTCAAGGTTAATATTTTGCCCATAAACCGCGTTCGGCCAACGACTTACGACTTTCCAGCCAGGCAAAAAACAAATCATTTTCGCGCCGCCTGGGCCGGGCTGCCGACCCCGTTTTCGTCACCTTTTCCACGACCCGCTCCCTGCAGATGGGCCAGGATTAAGGCGAGATCGGCGGGGGTAATCCCGCTGATCCGCTTGGCTTGATCGAGCGTCAAGGGACGGATTTTCGACAGTTTTTGCTTCGCCTCCATCCGCAGCGGCCCGATCCGCTCGTAATCGAATCCGGCCGGGATCGCCTTCGCGGCCAAACGTCGCTGCTTGGCGACCTCCTCCCGTTGCCGTGCGATGTAGCCGGCGTACTTGATGTCGTAGGTCACCTGCTGGGCCGCCTCGCGATCGATCGCCGCCAATTCGGGCAAGCGATGAACCATTTGCTCCCAGTCGACTTGGGGACGTTTCAGATAGTGCGCGGCGGTCGCCTCCTCGATCCGGGCTCCCTCCAAGAGAGCCGTGGCGCGGTCGATCGCCGCCAGCTTGGACTGCAAACGATCGAAGCGGACGGCATCGACCAGTCCATGCTGCCGCCCCAAGGCGGTCAGCCGGCGGTCGGCGTTGTCGTGCCGCAGCAGCAGCCGGTACTCGGCCCGACTGGTGAACATCCGGTAGGGCTCGTCGGTCCCCGCCGTCACCAGGTCGTCGATCAACACGCCCAAGTAGGCTTCATCGCGCGAGGGGACGAACATCGCGCGCCCGCCGCATCGCAGCGCCGCGTTGGCGCCGGCGATCAGCCCTTGCCCGGCCGCTTCTTCATATCCCGTCGTGCCGTTGATCTGACCGGCCAGGAACAGCCCTGCGACCTGCTTCGCCTCGAGATGCGGCCACAACTGGGTCGGGGGGCAGTAATCGTATTCGACCGCGTAGCCATACCGCATGATCTGCGCCTGCTCGAGCCCCGGGATCAGCCGGAACATCTGATCCTGGACGTCCCGCGGCAAGCTGGTCGAAATCCCGTTGACGTAGACCTCCTGCGTCTCCCGCCCTTCCGGCTCCAGGAACAACTGGTGCCGGTCTTTGTCGGCGAACCGAACAACTTTGTCTTCGATCGAGGGACAATAGCGGGGACCACGCGTGGCGATCTGCCCGCTGTACATCGGCGCCCGCTGGAGATTGTCCCGGATCAGGCCATGGACCGCCTCGTTGGTGAAGGTGATGGCGCAGGCCACCTGTTCCGAGGTGACGCGGGTGTTCAGGAAGGAGAAAGGCTGCGGGTCGTCGTCGCCCGGCTGCGGTTCGGTCTCTTCCCAACGGATCGTCCGGCCGTTGAGACGCGGCGGCGTACCGGTCTTGAAGCGATCGATCTCGAACCCCAGGCCGCGGAGCGCGCCGCTGATCCCACCGGTCGTGCCCTCGCCGGCACGTCCTCCCGCCGTTTGCTGCTCGCCGGTATGCATCACCGCCTGCAAAAAGGTGCCGGTCGTCAGGACGACGCAGGGAGCCCGGTAATGGACGTCTCCCCGCACCTGCACGCCGGTGATCTTCCGCCCCTCAGCGGTCGCTTCGGTCAAGAGGCCTTCGACGGTCTCTTGCCGCAGGTCGACCCCCACCTGACGCTCGATCCGACATTTAATCGCGTGCTGGTACGCCCGCTTGTCGGCCTGCGCGCGGGGGCTGTGCATCGCCGGCCCTTTGCGCCGATTGAGCAACCGGAACTGAATCCCCGTGGCATCGATCGCCTCGCCCATCAGCCCCCCCAGGGCGTCGACTTCACGGACGATCTGTCCCTTCGCTACTCCCCCGATCGCCGGATTGCAGCTCATCTGCCCGACGGTGTCGAGATTGCTCGTCAACAACGCGGTCTTGGCACCCACCCGGGCGGCGGCCGCCGCGGCCTCGGTTCCCGCGTGCCCCGCACCGATCACCACCACGTCGTAGTCGTACACGCATTCGTTCATCGCTGATTCCCGTTCATACCCGAGCCTCTCGTCGAAGCAGGCCTCTCGCTTGGGAGGCCTGTCGTTCCGTAAGCCTGTCGCCCCGCCGCACGAGAAACGCCCCCGGCTGGCCCTTGTCGATTTTCGTTCAAGCGAGAGCACTCCCGCGACCGAAAAATCCACAAGGATCTGCGCCCGACTCGCCGGGTGCAGCCCTTCGGAACACCTGCAACCCGTGGCGGAGGCTGTCGCTCATCATGCGATTTCTTTGGAGAGCATGCTTGGCTACCGCGTGTGCAGTGTATGCGGTCGAGCCCGCTTTCGCCCAGCCGCCCGGCCGGCCTGCCTCGTCCCGACCTGCCGATGTCTCCCGCCCGACACCCGCGGAGGCGTCGCTCACCAGCACGGTGCTCAACACCCCGCAATTCGGGATCCCCTTCAGTGTCGACACGCTCGGCACCGAACCGGTCGAAGTCCAGCTGTATGTCTCCCGAGACGGAGGCAACCAATGGGAATTCATCGGGCGCCAGCCGCCCACCGGTCGCGAATTCCCCTTTCAAGCCGCCGCCGACGGCGACTACTGGTTCGCCACCCGGACGCTCGATGCCGCCGGCGCCGCACACCCCGCCGGCCCGGTCTCGCCCCAACTGCGGGTGACCGTCGACACGACCAACCCGAAACTGGAAGCCCAAGCCGACGCCGACGGCAATGGCCAGGTGATCGTCGATTACCGGGTCCTCGACGCTTCGCCCCGCAGCGATGGGATCGAACTGCAATACATGACCGATACGATCCGCCAGTGGATGCCCGTCGAAGCCGCCGGACAACCCGTCCAGCAGGACCAGGACAATGCATTAGCCGGGCGGATCGCTTGGGTGCCGCAATCGGAGTGGCGGCATGTCTACATCCGGATCGTCGTCCGCGACCGCGCGGGCAACCAAACGGTGCTCACCCGGCAGGTCCAAAAACCACGGCTCGCCCGGCAACCGTTCCACCTCGCCAGCCAACCCCCG
>CAYNVI010000362.1:0-5459 GCA_964400585.1 uncultured Pirellulaceae bacterium
GTTCGCCCTGCTCGGCGATCGCGCGGACCTCGATTTGTATCGACCGTTCCGAATGTAAGGGAAGCGAGGGGGCGCCCCGGCGGGAAAGAAAGGATGTTTGCCCATCACCTCCTTCGTCGCGCCCTCGCATCATGGCCTAGAGTTGTCTGCGACGGGGACGGGTTGCGTCCCCGCAGTCGAACCACGGGGGCGGTCATGATCAAGCTCACACGTCTCGACGGCGAGCCCTTTGTGCTCAATGCCGATCTGATTCGCTACATCGAACGGCGTCCCGATACCTTCGTCACGCTGACGAGTGGAGACCGTTTGGTGGTTGCCGAAACGATGGACCAAGTGGTCGATCGCGCGGTGGAGTATCAGCAGCGCAAGCAGATGGTACCGACGCCTCCGACGCGGTAGTCGCCAGGTCGTGTTTTTGTTCCCAGCCGCCGAAGATGAGATTTCGAGATGGATATTGCCACAATCGTGGGCCTGTTGGCGGCGATCGGTTTGATCGTCGGCTCGATGCTGATGGGATCCGCTCCGATGACGGCCTTTATCGACATCCCCTCCCTGATGGTTGTCGTCGGGGGTGCCGTCGCGGCTGCGCTGATCTGCTTCCCGCTCAAGAGCATGCTGGGCGTCCCCAAAGTCGTGATGAAGGTCGTGCTGAACAAGCATGAAGACCTGGGGCAACTGATCCAGCAACTGGTCAGCCTGGCCGAGACCGCCCGACGCGATGGCCTGCTGGCGCTGGAAGGCAAAGTCAACGAGATCGAAAACCCGCTGGTCAAGACCGGACTGCAGATGGCCGTCGATGGGAATACCCCCGAAACGGTCGAAGAAGTCCTCCGCACCGAAGTCGAAGCGATCGCCACCCGCCATAAGGAAGGCAAAAGCGTGATGGACCAGCTGGGGCGTTTTGCCCCCGCTTACGGCATGATCGGGACCCTGATGGGCTTGATCATGATGCTTAGCGATATGAGTGATCCCTCGAGTATCGGATCGGGCATGGCGGTCGCTCTGATCACCACGCTCTACGGGGCGATCGTCGCCAACGTCTTCTTCTCGCCCTTCGCGGAGAAGTTGGGGTTGTTGAGCAAGAAGGAATTGGTCGGGATGGAAATCGCGATTCGCGGCGTGATGGCGATCCAGTCGGGGGAGAGCCCGCGGGCGATCCACCAGAAGTTGCAAACCTTCTTGCCTCCCAAACTGCGAAGCGAAGACCGCTAACCCGCGGCCCGCACACCCCGGCCGAACCCGCCGCGGGCCTTCTGCCCGCAATCTCGTTCCCCTCCCCGTGACCCGCAGACCGATCCCATGGAAGCCGAAGACGATTCCGGTCCCGAAATCCCCGAATGGGTCGTCACGTTCGGGGACATGATGTCGCTGCTGCTGACGTTCTTCATCATGCTGGTCTCCTTGAGCGAGATCAAAGAAGAACAAACCTATCAAGCGCTGGTCGATTCGATGCGGCAACGCTTCGGTTACGACTCCTCGACCAATAGTTTGGAGCCCGGCGAATCGCGTCCGCGGACCAGCAAATTCGCCGTCTTGGCCACCACCGGCCGCGCCAAACAGGCCGATACCTCGACCGGCGGTGTCCCTGATCCCGCGCCGCAGGGCGAGAAACCGACCGTGCGGATCGTCCGGCCCGGTCGGCAGACCGCGGTGGGCTCGGTCGTCTTCTTCCCCGTCGGCTTGGCCGAACTCGATCGGGAGGCCCGCCAGGTGCTCGATGCGGTCGCCGAACAACTCCGCGGGAAACCCCAGAAAATCGAGATTCGAGGACACATCGCACCGCAAACCGCCGCCCGTGCCGAAGGCTCCGGCCAGTCGATGGACCTCGGCTACCAGCGGGGACGCGCGGTGCTGGAATACTTGGTCGATGAGCAAGCGATCGAAGCGGCACGCTTCCGCGTCGTCACCGCCGGGGCTTCCGAGCCGATGCATGCTGGCAATGACCCGGCGGGGATGCGTTCGAACGCCCGCGTGGAAGTCTTCCTGTTGGATGAAACGGTGAACGATCTGCGGGGGACGCCCGACGAACGGGCCCAAGAAACGTTGAATGACCGTCAAAATGAGGAGCCTGATCGTGGCTGATTCCGAAGCAAACCCCGCCGAACCCCAACCCGAAACGACCCCTTCCGGCAAACGGGGCAAAGGGCTGATCATCGGCTTCGTCTCCCTGGCCGTGCTCATCGAAACCGCGATGTTCTTCTTCCTCGTCCCCTCCGCCGAGGAAGTCAGCGCGTTGGCCGAAGCCCGGCTGGTCAAGTCGGTCGAAGAGGACAAAAAGGAGGCTGAAGAACTGTTGCTGGAAGAAAATACCGTCCAGGAATTTGCCCTGGGGATGTTCGGGGAAACCTTTAGCCCCATCGATACGGAATCCCGCTATCGTGTCGAACTCCGTCTCTTCGGGCTCGTCCGTCAGAAAAATCTCGAAAAACTGAAAGCCGAATTCGATGCCAAGGAGGGCCGTCTGCGGCACGCCATCCGGATGAAAATCCGCAACTCCGAGCTCTCCGAACTCGACGAAAACCAATTGGGGTTGCTGCAACGGCGGATTTTGACGACATGTAACCACCTCCTGCAGGACGATCTTCTCCTCTCGATCGGCTTTCAGGATTACCAGTTGATCCAGATTTAACTCCGTTCGAGTCGGTTGCTAGCAACAGCGGCGTGGTGACTCGAGGGAACGCCCGGGCCAGGAAGGTGCTAGCGTGAGCGATCCAGCAGACGGCGACGAGCCAGCGGACGGGCCTCCCAAGACGGCGGCCAAGGAGCCGGAGAAGGCTGAGAAGGCGGCCGGCCCCCCAGCGGACGACGGCGGCAGCGATGCGGTCTCGCAAAGCGATATCGAGGCGTTGTTGGCCGAGGTGCAGAGCGGTGTCGAGCAAGCCAACGAGGGCGAAGCAGCTTCCCCAGCCGCCTCGTCCGCGAGCGATGGCCAACCCTTTGAACTGAATGAATTGGAGGCCAACCCCGACGAGGGGGCTCCGCATCCGATGACGCTGCTCGGCGATGTCGAACTCGATATGCGGATCGAATTGGGACGCACTCACATGCGTTTGGAAGAGGTGCTCCATCTCCGCAGCGGCTCGGTCGTCGCCCTCGATAAACTGGCCGGCGACCCGGTCGATGTCTACGTCAACGGGCGCCTGGTGGCACGCGGCGAGGTGCTGGTGATGAACGACAGTTTCTGTGTCCGTGTCACCGAGTTGGTGGGAGCCGGGATATGAGGGGCGATCCGGACGCCGAGGCGTTGGCTGCCGCCGAATTGCTGAGAGGTCCGCTCGTTTCGCGCTGCGGTGGTGCGGCAGAGGGCGGTGCAGGGCGGTTGGAGGCGGAATTTTCCGGGGAAGGCGTGGCCAATCGCCGTTGCCGCCGGCGTGCCCTGGTTGCTTGCGGCTCGATCTTGTTCGGCCTTGCCTGCGGCGGGTCGACGCTGGCGGTCGCGCAAACCAGCCAGCCGAGCGAAAGGGAGTCGATCGAACGGGGCAGCTACCGCGGACAGCCCGGCGTCCTCGACGCCACAGGCGAGGAGGACGCACAAGTCTCCGGCCCGAACGCTGCGGCGAAGGATGCCTCGGCCCGCCGCGGCTTTGGCACGGAACCGTTTCTCCCGACCGCTGGGGACGAAGGCGGGGGCCAGGAGAATGAGAACGCATCGCAAATGGGACCGCTGGTGACCGTGACCAGCAGCCTGGCAATCGTCCTCGGCTTGTTCGGCGGCCTGGTCTGGCTCGTGCGACGCTCGGGTGGCAAGGCCAGCACGCAACTGCCGGAAGAAGTTTTCAGCTTGTTGGGCCGCACGACCTTGGGGCCCCGCCAAACGATCAGCCTCGCACGCTGCGGACGACGGATCCTGGTACTCGCCGTCTCCCCCGGCGCCACGACCACCCTGGCCGAAATCACCGATCCAGACGAAGTCGCCGATCTGGTGGCGCAATGTGGCAATGGCGGGTCACGCCAGCTGTTTCAGCGGACGCTCCAGGAGATGGGCGAACGGGGAGCGGTTGCTCCCGGCTTCGTCGACGCCGAGGCCGAGCGGCCGCGACAAAGTCTCTTCGTCAACGGCTAGGCTCCCCTCCCCAAATCGCGTCCAGGGCTGCCGGCAAGCGGCCTACGTTGGTGGCGGAAGCTTCGCGCCTAGCCTTCCCTGCCATCTCTTCTCTCGATCACCTAAATTGCGCAGGCCTCCTGGCTTCTTCTTGTTGCGTGGACTGTCCGCTCGCCCAAAGCACTGACCCCGTTTGAACGGAACGGGGTCTTTAAACGGGGTCAGAGCCCGTAGGAAATCTCGGCTTTAAACGGGGTCAGAGCCCGTAGGGAATCTCAGATGGCCCCAGATTCTCTATGTTCCCTTGCGCCCCTGTTTTGCCTGGGCGTGAGGGCACTGACCCCTTAGGGGACGGTAGGGAATCTCAGATGGCCCCAGATTCTCTGTGTTTCCTTGCTTGCCTGTTTTCTCTGGGCGTGAGGGCACTGACCCCTTAGGGGGCGTCGGCGAAGTAACGGCCGTGAAATCCGAAGGGGATCGGGTGCGGGACCTCGGCGCGGGCGATTTCCTGGAAACGGTGCGCGTCGAGGACCAGCAGGAAGGAAGTCTCCGCGGCGGGCTCCAAAACCACCGACAGGATCACTCCTTGATCTTCGCCGGCTGCCTCGGGGGCGGGGACGAAGACGGGCTCGCCAGGATAGGTTCCCGCCGCATGCCAACGTTGGGTGGTTTGGGTTTGCAGGTCGAATTTGAGCAGGTTGTCGAGGAACTGACCGGCTCCGGAATCGCCCGCCGCATAAGCGTAGCGGTAGGGGCGTCCGCCATGCTGGGCCTCGTGGAAACGCGGCAGCTCGGCATGCTCGGGGAACAGGACCCGGCGGTCGACCCGTCCGTCGGGATGGAGGGTGAAGCGGGTGAATTGGCCGGGCACCGCCATGCCGGGGGCGTTCCGCAAGCGGTCGAGGTAGAGCTGATCGATCAGTGCCGGATCGTCGTAGGCGATCAGGTCGAAGACGATCGCCTCTCCTTGCTCAAAGGCGTTGATGTGGTGGAAGCCAAAGCAGGCCGGCCCCACCGCCTGCTGCACCCGTGCCCCGCTCGCTTTGTCGATCACGTGGATCCGCATCCCGCGGTCGGGTTCCCAGCGATAGTTGCGGATGAAGGGCTGCCCCGAAAACTTCAGCCGCAACGGATGGACGACAAAGGGGAACTCGGTCAGCACTAAGTACCGCTCGGTCATCGCAAAGGAGTGCAGGTAAGCCGGCTTGTCGACCGCGATCTGGGCCACCTCGGTTTGCTGTCCCTCGCCATCGATCTGCAGCAGCCGGTACCGACTGCGGTAGCCAAAATCGATCAGGTAACTGTACGTCAGCCCGCGGGAGGCGTCGTGCAGCGGATGGGCCGAGGCGATCGGTCCGCTCAATTCCTGGCGGAGTTCCAGCGGTCCCAGGGTCTGCAAAGTTTCGGGGGCAAACCG
>CAYNVI010000363.1:0-5459 GCA_964400585.1 uncultured Pirellulaceae bacterium
GGGAGGGGGGACTAAAAAAGGCTTCGCCTGATCGACAACGGGGGGCCACAGTCGCCACGGCCGCCTTATGGAGACACGGCCGCCTTATGGAGAACCGACAGGGCCCCGACGGGTTCGCTTCCGTCGGCACTCGCACTTCCCACGCGGGCCTCGAATGCGACCCGCGCGTGACTTTCCAGGCGAGCGGATCTTCGCTTACCGCGGGGCGGGCTGATTCCGCTGGATCATCCACAGCAGCAGGGGGCTGGCCACGAAGATCGAACTGTAGGTCCCCGCCAACACGCCGATGACCAACGAGAAAGCGAAGGCATGGATCCCTGCGCCGCCAAAGATGTACAACACCACCACCACAAACAAGGTGGTCAATGACGTCAGCAAGGTCCGGCTGAGCGTCTTGCTGATGCTCAGATTGACCATCTCGGCGGTCAACCGCAAGCTTTTCCCTTTGGTCTCGCGGATGCGATCGAAGACGACGATCGTATCGTTCAGCGAATAGCCGATGATCGTCAACAAGGCGGCGACCACCGTGAGACTGACCTTGAACGGATCGATCAAAAGGAAGCCCAGGGCTCCCGCCACGTAGGCGCTGATCGCGATCGCTCCCAGCGTGATCAACACGTCGTGGACCAAGGCGACCACCGCCGCCAGCCCGTAGAGCACGCGTTGGAAGCGAAACCAGATGTAGGCGATCACGCAGAGGAGGCTGGCGAACAGCGCCCCGATCGCCCGATTGATCATGTCGCCGGCGACCTGCCGACCGATGCTGCTGCTGGAAATCCAGACGGGATCGCTGTTGAGGATTTCCTTGACGCGATCGAGTACCTGTTGGGCCTGGGCTTCTTCCAGCGTCAGCCTGACGTTCCACTGGGAGAATCCCAATGAAGAATCTTCGCTCCACTGAGCCACCGCAGCACCTTCCCCGACCGGTTGCAACTGGACGCCCCAATCTTCCAGCGCGATTCCCGACGCTTCCGCCGCGTTGACCAATAGCTCGGTCAACGTCGGTCCGTTCAGCTTGGCCGTGTTCTCGCCCGAGACCTGCCCTTCCAGGCGGAGCGACAGGCGGGCTTCGCTGACCACCGGTTGAGCCACCTCGGGCTGGTCGGCAGGACCCGCCTCGGTCTCGGCGGTTTCCGGGGTTGCGGCCGCAGGCGTCTCTTCCGCCGCCGCATCGGTGTCCTCCGCCGAGGCTTCGGCGTCGGCCGGCGCGGAACCTTCTTCGGGCGCCTCGGCGGGAGGCTGGAAGGCGACCAATTGCGTGCTGCGATCGACGTCGTCCCGCCGACTCGTTTCGCTGGCCGCGGGACCGCCGCTTCCCGCCTGCACTTCCACCTCGTAGGTCACCAGGCCGATATCCTGCCGTTCGGCGAAGGCGGCCTGCAGCTGTTTTTTCAGCTGATTGACGTCATCCAGGGAGGTATCGACTTTATAGGTCAAATTGTCGCCCACCGAGGCGATGTTGACACTGTTCAGCGTGAACTGGAGCGCTTCGTCGCCCTCGCTTTTCAACGATTCATCCAAGATCTTGCGGACGGCATCGGGGTCGGTCGGCTGGTCCAATTGGAAGGTGACCGAAGAACCGCCGGCGAAGTCGATGTCGAAGATCCCACTGCCGCGAACAAACAGCGCTGCGCCGCCGGCCAGCGCCAGGACCAGCGAAATCGCGAGCGAGTATTTGCCCAGGCCGATGAAATCGAAGGGTTGCAAGCCTTGTCCCCCCCGCAGCTTCGTCACCAGGTCGGACATGCTGAGCGACATGAAGCCCCGTCGTTCGGCGATGTCGAAGAAGGTCCGCGACATGTAGATCGCGGTGAACATACTGAACAAGATCCCCAGGATCAGGGTCACGGCAAACCCTCGCACCTGGTCGGTCCCGATCGCATACAACACGATCGCGGTGATCAAGGTCGTGAGGTTGGCATCGACAATCGTCGTGGTGGCCCGGGAAAAGCCGTTGCGAATCGCCATCCGATCGGCCGCCCCTTTGACAAGCTCTTCGCGGATCCGCTCAAAAATCAGCACGTTGGCGTCGACCGACATCCCCACGGTCAGCACCAAACCGGCCAAGCCGGGCAGCGTGATCGGTTGGCTGATCAAGATCATCACGGCCAGCGTCATCGCCAGGTTCAAGACCAGGGCGATGCAGGCGATGATCCCCGGCACACGGTAGTACACGAGGATGAAGATCAGCACCAGGATCAGCGAGGCCCCGATCGCCCAGACGCCCTTGTTGATCGTGTCGGTCCCCAAGGTCGATCCCACCTGGTTTTCGGCGATCGGGTGTTGGGTCAAAGCGGCGGGCAACTGGCCCGCCTGGAGGATCGCGATCAAGCGGTCGACTTCAGCGCGGGTGAAGTTCCCGCTGATCTGGCCCTGATCCTTGATCGGCGAACGGATCACCGGAGCCGACAAGAGCGTGTTGTCGAGGACGATGCCCAACTGGCGCAGGAAACTCCCTTCCGGCGCGTTTTCGGTGGTCAACGCAAAAAAGCGTCCCGCTCCCGAATCGGTCAGGTTGAACGCCACGGCAGGACTGCCGTCCTGGTCCACGCGACTGGAGACGAAGGCCAGGTCTTCCCCGGTGATCTCCAGTTCCGCATCGCGGTGCATCAGGATTTCCAGTTGATCGATCCCTTCCTGCTCCATCCACAACGCCCCGGCAACCGGGCCCGTCGCTTGCGGCGGAACTCGCAGGATCTGGCCGGTCGCCCGGTTGCGGACCGTGGCCCCGTCGAGCCCCACTCGGAGGGCCGGGATCTCATTGGGCGCGACCGCCTCGGGGTCCTCGCGATCGACGATCGCCCAAAACCCGATGGTATTGCCATCGATGTCCTGGACGATGCGTTGCTGACGAATGTTCCGATCTTCGGCGGCCGCCTGTTCCTCGGCGTACTGGATCAAAGCGCTGTGATCGCGGCCATTGGCGACGATCGCGAACCGCAAGATGCCCGCTTCCTCGATCCGCTGCTTGATCTGCTCGACTTCTTCCCCTTCGATTTCGGGGATGATGATTTCGATCTGCTTTTCCCCGTAGGGCCGGATCACGATCTCCTTCGTGCCGCTGGGGTTGATCCGCTTGACCAACGAAGGAATCAGCTGGCGGGCGGAGACACGCTGCTGTGCCTGTTCGCCTTCGTCGGTCGCTTGGATCCCAGCATCGGGGTCGATCTCGTAGACCAGGATCGTCCCTCCCCGGAGGTCGACACCGAACTTGAATTGCCCAAAGTAGAGCACCGCCACCGCCGCGGTAATCGCCAACAGGACCGTCCCCAAGCGGAAACCGTAGGCGGGCATCCGCAACCGTTTCGCCAGGTAGTTGCCGACCACGTAGGGGAGGATCAGAACGGCCAGGACGCCGATGAGCCACAGCAACTGCAGGGAGGAAACACCGTCGTTGGTCTCATTGGCCTGGGCGAAAAGCTGCAGGCCCGCGGTGAGATGTTGACCGGCGGTCAACAGGGCGGGGCCGAAAATGCTGTCCATGATGGGATTCGAACGAAGGGTAAAAAGGGGAGGGGAGTGCGAACAATCGTGTGCGGGCGGTTAGCGATCCGAGCGGCTCATCGCCCCTGGTCCAGGCCGCGGGGGGACGGGACGTCCAGCCGGGAAGCTCAGCTTGCTGGCTTCTCTTGCTTATCTTTGGCCTTGTCTTTCGCTTCACCGCCGGTTTCTTCCAGCACCTGGGCGATCGCCGAGCGGTTGAGGCGAAGCCGGTGGCTGCCGCTCTCGTCGGTCCGGACCGTGACGATGTCCGAGTCGCCCGGAGCCGACACGATCGTGCCGTGAATCCCGCCGATCGTGACCACCCGGTCGTTTTTCTTCAATTGGCTCAACCGCCGCGCCATCTCGTTCTTTTTCCGTTTCTCCGGCAGCAGCACCATCACATAAAAGAGGGCCAATAGGCCGCCGATCAGCAGGAAAGGGCTGGCCAACAAAGACTGTAAAAAGTCGGGGTTTTCCTGGGCGCCGCCCGCACCCCCGCCTTCCGCCTGCGCCAGCAGCAACGCGCCGTGATCGACCGACCAGGACCATTTGGGCAAAAAACTTGGCAAAACCAGCTCAGCGAGAATGAGGATGCAGGAACCGAACCGCCGCCATGGCGCGCGGAGAATCAAGGCGGCATAATATGAAGTAAGAAAAACAGCCACAAGCCCATCCCAGCCATGCTGGGCCTTCCAACCCGCCCCTGTGATGCCTCCTTCCGATCCAACGCCCCCCGATCCGCTCCCGCACGATCCGCCTGCACAGGGTCCGCTCCCACAGCGTCTCCGCGGCTCTGGCTTGCCGGCGGCCGAGACCGCCGCGATCTCGGCGGCCGTCGAACGTCTCCTTCGCGACGGAAGCTGGGCAGCCTACGAAGGGGAGGCAACCGATCGACTGCGGCAGCAGCTCGCTGGGCGCTGGGACTGCCCCCATGTCCGGCTCTGCTGCAGCGGGACCGCCGCCCTGGAACTCGCCCTGCGGGCCCACCGCGTGGGGGCCGGCGACGAGGTGTTATTGTGCGGCTACGATTTTCCCGGCAATCTCCGGACGGTCGAACTGGTCGGGGCCCGCCCCGCATTGGTCGATTGCCTCGCCGGCGAATGGACGGTCGATCCCCAACAAGTGATCGAGGCCAGCGGGCCCGCCACCCGCGCCGCGATCATCTCCCACCTCTATGGCGCGATCGCCGATGTCGAACGGCTGGCCCGTTGGGCCGAACAACGCGGGATCCTGCTGATCGAGGATGCCTGCCAAACGCCGGGAGGCCGGCTGGGAGCGACGCCGCTGGGAAGCTGGGGCGGAGCGGGGATCCTCAGTTTCGGCGGGAGCAAGCCGTTGACAGCCGGCTGCGGGGGCGCCCTGCTGACCCGTGACGCGCGGCTGGCGCAACGCGCGCGGAGCCTGGCCGAACGTCCCAGCGACGCCTTCCCGCTCAGCCAGATCCAAGCCGCCTTGCTGACGCCGCAAGTCGAACACCTCGAGCAAATCGCTTCCCAACGACGCCGGGCGGTCCGCGATTTACTCGCCGCCTGGCACCCGCAGGCTGCCTCGGCGACGGCCGCTGGTTGGCGTCCGATGCCGCGCTGGCGGGAATCGGAAAGTCCCGATTTCTACAAGCTCGCCTGGTTCGCTCCCGACCGGGCCGTCCGGGACCGCGCGGTGGCCGCGGCCGAAGCCGTGGGATTGCCGGCCGGCAAAGGCTATCGCTCGGCCAGCCGGATGTCGCCGAAACGTTGCCGGATGGTCGGCGCGTTGCCTGCCGCCCGGGCCTGCGGCGAACGGCTCTTCGTGCTCGACCACCGGGTGCTGCGCGGCGACGCTGCCGAAACCGCCGCCGTGGCGACGGCGTTGGCGACCTGCATGGCCGCCGCGGCGGAGGGAACGAGACCGTTCACCGAGTGAAGCAGGAGGCGGCACGGGCGGGCCAGCGGCACGATGACGACCACAACCCACCCGCCAGAATGCGCCCCCCCCTC
>CAYNVI010000364.1:0-5436 GCA_964400585.1 uncultured Pirellulaceae bacterium
CCAGCACGTAGGCGTTGAGGCAGACGAAAACGGTCGCCGTGGCCACCGTGCTGCGATTGCTCCGCACGCTGCCGGCACGCGTGACCGCGATCGCCGGGGGAATCCCTTCGATCGCCTCGCAGTCGGGCTTGTCGAGTCGCTCGAGGAACTGCCGCGTGTAGGCGGAGAAACTTTCGATGTAGCGGCGTTGTCCTTCGGCATACAGCGTATCGAGCGCCAGGCTCGTCTTGCCGCTTCCCGAGACGCCACAGACCACGATCAGCTCGTTCCGGGGAATTTCGAGATCGAGTTCACGCAGATTGTGAACCCGCACACCACGCAGACGGATCGGGGCGGGAGGCGGGGACGAGGACAAGGAGACGATTCCTTTGCCGCGAGGAAACGGCCAAGAGGGGAAACGGAGACGCCGCGGGAGGCCGGGCAAGACGGGCGGTCACTGTACCGCAGCCAGCCGCGAGCTTGGAATCCCCCGGCTTCGCGGGTCCAGGCCGGCCGGAGGAAGCTGCGCTCGCGGCGCGGCGCCCTCGGCAGGGACAACCGTTTGCGGACGGTGGATTTAACCTGGAGGCCCTTCCCCAGTACAATCATCGGCTTCTCTTTCCGGAACGCGCCATGTCTGAACCGATCCCCCCGTCCCCCTCGAATCCTTACGTCGTTTCGGCCGCGTCCACGGCCGCCCCCGCGCCCGACCCACAGGTCCCCCACTACTCGTCGATCCTCCCGCAGGTCCCGGTCTACTCGATCCTGCTGATGGTCCACGGCGGGTTGGTGCTGCTGCTGGGCTTGGCTCTGGGGGGCTTCGCGGCGGTGATTCCGATTGGGCTCAGCTTCGAAGAAGGCGGCAACGGGGCCGAAATGGACGACCAAGATCGGATGATGATGTACGTGGTCGCGATCGGCTACGGAGTGATGGCGGCGGGAACCATCGTGATCGCGTTGGTCCAGTTTTGGGCCGGTTGGCGAGGCTACCGTTTCCGCAATCGGGTGCTCGCATTCTGTGGGGTCGGGGCGGCCTTCCTCAGCTCCCTCTCCTGCTACTGCGCCCCGACCGGCATCGCGCTCGGCATCTGGGGCTTGATCCTGCTGCTCAACCCCGACATCAAGCACGCCTTCGAACTGGCCGAAGACGGGATGTCCCGCCAGCAGATCATGCGATTCTATTCAGGGACGCCGACCGCCCCGGCAGCCGCCCCCGCCTCGCCTCCCTCGTTCTAGCACGCGCGTTCCCATGGATGAAGCATCGGCCCAACAACGGGTGCAAGAACTGCGCGACGCGATCCGCCGTCACGACCGGCTTTACTATGTCAAAGCCCAACCCGAGATCAGCGATCGCGAGTACGACGCCTTGCTGGAGGAACTGAAGGACTTGGAGCGGGAATTTCCCTCGCTGCAAACTCCCGACAGCCCCACCCAACGTGTCGGCGACGCCCCGGTCGAGCATCTGGAATCGGTCGAGCATCGGGTGCCGATGCTGTCGATCGACAACACCTACAGCCTGGATGACCTGGCCGCCTATTTCGAGCGGACGGAGAAACAACTGCGGGCCCTCGGCGAAGAGACGTCCGAATGGGTGATGGAATACAAGATCGACGGGGTAGCCGCCTCGCTGATCTACGAGCAAGGCCAACTCGTCCGGGGCGTGACCCGCGGCAATGGCCGGGTGGGGGACGACATCACCCACAACATCCGCACCGTCGCCGGCGTTCCCTTGCGGCTGGCCGGCGAAGCGGTCCCCGATGTGTTGGAGGTCCGCGGCGAGGTCTATATGACCAACCTCGACCTGGAAGAGCTAAACGTCCGGCAGACGGCCGCCGGACATCCTCCCTTTAAAAACACGCGGAACGTGACCGCCGGGACAATCCGCTTGCTCGATCCCCGGATCGCGGCCCAACGACCGCTGCGGTTTTTCTGTCACGGCGTCGGCTATGCCGAAAACCTGCCGGTAAAGACCCACCTTGAATTCCTCGGCCTGGTCGCGCGATGCGGGTTGCCCCCCACGCCCGCGGCGCGGCTCCTCCGCGGCCCCGCCGCGGTGCTCGAGGCGGCTCGGAAACTGGAAGAAGAAATCCCCGACCTCGATTTCGAAGTCGACGGGATCGTCTTCAAATTGAACCGCTTTGATCTCCGCGAGCAGCTCGGCAGCACTTCCAAAAGCCCGCGTTGGCTGATCGCCTACAAGCGGGAGGTCTACGAAGCGACCACGACGTTGCGACAGATCGATGTCCAAGTCGGCAAGACCGGAACGGTCACGCCGGTCGCCTACCTGGAACCGGTCGACATCGCCGACACCACGGTCAGCCGAGCCTCGTTGCACAATGCCGACGAGATCGAGCGGCTCGACGCGCGCGAAGGGGATACCGTCGTGGTCGCCAAAGCGGGCAAGATCATCCCCAAAGTGATCCGCGTCGAAAAGCACCTACGGGACCGGGAACTGCCGGTCTTCCACTTTCCCGAACACTGTCCCCAGTGCGGCAGCGCCTTGCAACGCGACCCGGGCGGCGTCTACATCCGCTGCACCAATCCGGCATGCCCCGCCCAATTGCGGCAGCGTCTCGCCTACTTTGCCAGCCGCACCGGCATGGATATCGACGGGCTGGGAGAAAAACTGATCGACCAACTGGTCCAGAAGGAATTGGTGCACAATTACGATGACCTCTACCGCCTGCACGCCGAACAACTGATCGGTCAGCTGGAACTGGTCAAAGAGAAAAAAGCGAACAACTTGATCGCCAGCATCGAAGCGAGCAAGACGCGCGGACTAGCCCGCGTCCTGACAGCGATCGCGATCCGGCACGTGGGGCCGCGGGTCGCCCAGATCATCACGCAAACTTTCCCCAGCTGGAAAGCCTTGCAAGCGGCCGATCCCGAGGCGCTGGCCGCCATCCACGAAGTCGGCCCGATCATCGCCAAAAGCGTCCACGACTTCCTGCACAGCGAGCATGGCCGGCAAACCTTCGCCGGCCTGGCCGAGGTCGGGGTGCAGTTGACCGAAGAGGTCGATCAGGAGGACGCAACCGGTCCGCTGGCGGGCAAGACGTTGGTGGTCACCGGCACGCTGCAGCATTACAGCCGCGATGAAATCAAAGCGTTGATCGAGCAGCACGGCGGGCGGGCGACCAGCAGCGTCAGCCAGCAAACCGATTACCTGGTCGCGGGGGAAAAAGCGGGCAGCAAACGGACCAAAGCCGAAGCACTGGGCGTGCCGATCTTGAGCGAACAAGCCTTTGAGAAACTCCTCGAATGAGCCTTCACCCGTGGAACCTTCATGCGCAAACGTGTCTGCCTGATCAATGTGGTCGGCTTAACGCCGAAACTGCTGCCGCACGCTCCCCGGCTTTCGCAGCTAGGAACCGGTAAGCCGCTGCGAGGTCCCGTGCCCGCCGTCACCAGCACCGCCCAAGCGACGATGCTGACCGGTTTGCCCCCCTCCCAACATGGCATCGTCGGCAACGGCTGGTATTTCCGCGATACCGGCGAGATCCGTTTTTGGCAGCAATCGAATCATCTGGTGCAAGGGGAAAAGCTGTACGAAGGGATCGAGACGGCCAAGATGTTCTGGTGGTACAACCAGGGGGCGCCGGTCCGTTGGTTTGCCACCCCCAAGCCCCATTACGGGTCGGATGGGTCGAAAGCGTTCGACATCATCGACCGCACCGATTGTGACTTGCAACAACATCTCGGCCCCTTTCCTTTCCATGGTTTCTGGGGGCCCAAGGCCGGACTGGCTTCGTCCGATTGGATCGCGCGGGCGACGGCCCGGGTGATGCGACAAAACCAGCCGGCCCTCAGCCTCGTCTACCTGCCGCATCTCGACTACGACTACCAACGGTACGCCGAACAAGATCCGCAACGGGTCGCCGAAGTCGACCGCTGCGCCGGCCTGGTGATCGACGCGGCCGACGACATCGGGGCGGAGGTCGTGGTCGTTTCCGAGTACGGCCTGGTGCCGGTCTCGCGTCCGATCCTGATCAACCGCGCCCTCCGGCAAGCGGGTTGGCTGGACGTTCGCGACGGACCGTTCGGCGAGATGATGATGCCGATCGACAGCAAGGCCTTCGCCGTGGTCGACCATCAGGTAGCCCACCTCTACGTCCAAGATCCAGGCATGATCGACGAGGTACGTTCCTTGGTCGAAGGACTGGACGGGGTGGACCGCGTCGTTCCTCCCGCCGAATTACAGCTCGATCATCCCCGCAGCGGCGAACTGATCGCCTTGGCCAAACCCGATGCCTGGTTCTGTTACTACTACTGGCACGACGAGCGCCGGATCCCTGACTTCGCGCGGTGCGTCGACATCCATCGCAAACCGGGGTACGACCCCTGCGAACTCTTTCTGACCAGTCCGCTGCGGGCGGCCGCCCGGCTGGCCCAAAAGAAGTTGAAGATGCGTTACCGGATGGATGTGATCCCGCTGGAACCGTCGCGCGTGCGCGGCAGCCATGGTTTGCGGAATGCTCCGGAGGATGGCGCGGTGATCATCGGGCCCGACGCCCCGGACGACATGGAGCAGCTGAAAGCGTACATCCGGGGGCTGCTCTAAAGGCCGCGGCCCGGGCCCTCTACCCGCGCGCGCAACGCGCCCCCTAGAATAGAGGAATCCTGTCCTCTTCTTCCGCCGGGCTCGAGGCCCGCCGCTCTGCCCGACCGGCGCTGTGCCGAGCGGCTCGGCGGCATCTCGTGTCGGTCCAGACCGCG
Source organism: uncultured Pirellulaceae bacterium (assembly GCA_964400585.1). Taxonomy (GTDB): domain Bacteria; phylum Planctomycetota; class Planctomycetia; order Pirellulales; family Pirellulaceae; genus CAYNVI01. The sequence goes on from CAYNVI010000364.1 coordinate 4,696, forward strand.
GTACCCCATGCGCGACGCGCCGTCCTCGCCGTCAGCCGAAGCCGAGTTGTTTAGCGTGCCGGAGGCCGCCCTTCGCGAGCCTTGGTTCCCGCAGCTCTCGCTCCGTTTTTTGCTGCTGTTGATCGCCCTCAGCGCGGCAGTCCTGTGGATCTGCCGGGCCGCCATCTTCTGGCAAAGCCTCTGGGCTCAGTGCCTGGCGATCCTCTTCCTGACCGTCGCCGCCAGTTTCTCGCTGTATGCCTGCTTCTTCCTGACAGCGCTCGCGCTGGCGACGATTTTTCGTCCCTTTGTCCGCGACGTTGCCAGGCAGGATGCCGGCACCGTGCCACCGCCCGAGCCCAACGAAAGCGGCCCCGCGATGGAGGAGTCCCCCGCACCATGAGCCGCTGCTTCCTCGTCATCATGGGCTGCTGCTTGGCGGTCCCCCTCTCGGCAGAATCGATCAACCTGTCCGGCACCTTTCCCGGGAACGCACGGGCGGCCGGTTTCCGGGCTGTGGTGGCGATGGAAGCGGCCCCCGCCCACGGCTATCAACCGCTCCACATCGACTTTACCCCGTTGTTCAATCGCTTTACGCGTCAACGACGTCTGCAATTGACGATCAGTCCCCGCGGTTACTCGGAATCGGAACTCGATTTTGATCAACCGGTCTCGGTGGTGTTACCCGAAGGGGCTTCGTCGCATCGAATCACCGTGCTGGTGCCCTATCATTGTGCCTGGCAATCGCTAACCGTCCGGGTC
>CAYNVI010000365.1:0-5428 GCA_964400585.1 uncultured Pirellulaceae bacterium
CGATCGGTCGCGGACTGCGCGACCTCCGCCAAGCCCCCGATCAAGCTGACGTCGATCCCGGGACAACCGATCAGGGCGGCGATCAGATTCGCCTCCCGCTCTTGCTGCTGGCGATTGCCCCCTTGTACCTGACTGATCACCACGGTCAAACGAACGGCCATATCAAGATCCGTAATCGGAAGGAAACGCCCAGGCGGAAGACGCAGCAAGGCAGGAAACGGGCAGCGGGAAGGGGGCGAACTTTCGGTCGTCGCTGGCACGATCATTCGCCGTGCCCGGGCTCCGGCAACTCGGCCGACCAGGCCTCGCTCAGCATCCCTTGGCGATCGAGCGATTCGAAGGCATCGAATAGCTCGAACCAGCTTTCTCGCAAATCCCCAGCGGCCCGCTCCCAACGCGCCTCCCAAGAAGCCATCAGCAGCGGGCGGTGCCGCGGCCAGTCGTCGAGCCGCTCCCAGGTCAACCGTCGGGCCAACTGCGGATCGAGCGCCGTCCGCCAAATCACCGGCCAGCGGGCGGCCTCGTGGTGCAGCGTCACCAGCAAACGGAGCCGGCGGAGCCGGGCCACGCAGCGCAACCCCCAGGCGGCGGCCCGGGGCAGCCGTTCCCAGCCATCGATCAACCATAATCGATCGACGGGCGATCGTGCTAGTTGCTCCACCGCGGCGGCGTAGTCGGCAGCCGATTGCCCAGGCCGAAAGCGGAGCGTGCCGGGCGGTCCAAAGCGGTCGTGGAGGGCAGGGCGGAGGGCCACCAACAGCGTCGATTTGCCACTGCCATGGGGCCCCTGAATCGCCCCCCAGCGATGCCGCTCGATGCGGCCGAGTAACCACTGGAGCGAATCTCGATCACTCGAGCGGAGCGTCCCGTTCTGGCGGTCGATCCTGCAGTAGGCCGAGGCGCCCGGGATCAGAAACCGCGTGGCGAACGGATTCGCCGGTCGACGAAAATCAGCGACGGGCATCGGGGGCGGTCAAACAGAACAGCTGCTGAGCCATCAGCTCGTCCCCGCCGGCCAAGAAGATCCGCAGCCGCACGCACCAGCGAATCCGCAACAGTTGGCCGTCGTAGCTGAGCGGGCTGTAGGGCAGCCGCGTGGCGAACGGCTGATCTTCGCTCAGCTGCCGGATCAATAGCTCGGCCGCGCCCAAGCGTTCGAAATGGTGGACCTGCAGGTCCTCCTCCCCTTTGCCTTCGGTGTACCAGAGGACGGAAGTCTCCACGCCCAAGATTTCCTCGGCGGGGATGCGGCGGATTTGCCAACTCCCTCGCAGCCACTCGCCGCCCCGATAACGTGCATCGGGCCGGCAAAACGTGATGCTCAGCGCGGGCTCCGTCTCGGCGGAGTGCTGCCCGGTTGGACGACGACGGGAAAACTTTGGCAGAACGATGGCCAAGGGCGTGCTTCTCCTGTGACAACCACTTTCCAGCGGACCGCGTTGTGCGGGCTGCGGAATGAATGCATGCTGTCGGATGGAACCTTCAGGGCGAATTCTCGCTCCCAAGGGTGCTGTCGGTCAATGGTGACGCCTCGGTCCAAGAGGACTTTTTCGCAGCGGATCGTCTTTTTTTCCACCCGCAAATCGGTCCCCTGCCGGTACGTCGATTCCTCCTCGCAGATCAGTTCGACCTGCAGTTTCCGCAAATGCATCCGCCCGAACTGGGCCACGTAGCCCTGGTAGTCATGGCCGGGAAGCAGCGGATGCTCACTGATTTCCACGATCGTCGCCCCCAGGCCTGACATTTCCCGAAAGCGGGCCAAGAAATAGCGGAAGGCCCAGACCCCGACCCCCGCAAAGGGAAGCAACAAGCCCGTCAGTACCCAGCGAGGCCGACCCTGCTGGAATCCGGTGATCACCACCACCAACAGGACCAACCAGCCGCCATTCCACATCAGGGCGAGGACCGCGGCCGAGGCAAGCCGCCAACCAGGCCAGCCGGTCGACGGCAGCCGATAGGCCAACCGCATCCCGGGGCTGTCGGTCAAGTTGGCCCCGCGAGGGACCGTCGGCAGCACGCTCCCGTCAGCCAGCGAAGGCCGGATCAGCTCCAATTCCCCCGCCCGCCGGGCCAGCGCCGAACGCCGCTCGCTACTGGCCCCGATCTGCAGGATCCCGAAGGCCAGCGCAACCCCGCCCGTGACCACTAACGCCAAGGAGAGCACGATCAGGATCCAAAACCCCAACCCGGTCGGCAGCACCAGGGCCGAGACGGGGACCCACCGCTGGGCCACCGTCAAAGCCAGCGTGAACACACCGACCAAAAACAACACGGCAAAGAAGACCGCTTCACCGACCGTCCCCGAGAAGGCTCGGCCAGCGATCCGCTTCCCGCGTTTCTTGCTCCAGGGTTTGGGTAGGCGCACGCGCCGCTCGCTTCGCGCTGCTCAGGCTTCGACAGGCTTGCTGCCGGGCCGATAGAAATCGAGCTTTTCCAACGCCCCATAGACCTCTTCCAAGGTCTTTTCCCCAAAATTCGAAATCGAGAGGAGCTTCTTGGGGGTCGCGTTCAAAAGATCCCGGACGGTGAAGATGCCGGTCTCCTCCAAACAGTTGGTCGTGCGGACCGTGAGCTCGATCTCGGCAATGCTCATCTCCAAACGCTCCTGGCGGAGACGGGCTTGCTCTTCGGCTTGAATCAATGGTATCCGGGTCATTGCGATTTCCCTCCTGTAGCGCAGACGCCCGGCGGCGTGGGAAGGCGATCCCGCTGATCGGCTGCCCACCCGCAGACTGACGTGCGAGATGATACGCCAAATCGGCAAACAGGCAAACCGACTTTTTCAGGAAATCGAGCCGCCGTGCGAGCCGGGGGCGCAAGCCCAATGCCATCGACTTTCGCATCGTCCATGACATTGTTGTTAGAGCCTATCCGGAAACCAGCCAACTGGCCGCGCAGCGGCTCCTTTCGTTCCCTCTCGCCCCGCGCAGCGGGGGAGAGCGGTAGGGTGAGGAGGTTTCCGGAAAGGCACTGAGCGGAAGCTAATAGCGGCGGACGCGGAGCACCAGGAGGAAACCGACGCCGACCAGCACGGCGTTGCCCAACCAGACCGAATAGGGTGGCAAGCCGCCGTCCTTGGCCTGGTCGAGCCCGAAAATGAAGAGGGGATAATAGAGCAGCAGGATGGGCAGGAAACACATGCCAAAGGTGGTCCAGTAGTCGGCCGTCTTGGCGATCATTCCCAAGGGGGCCCCCACCAGGACAAAGCACAGGCAACTGAAACCGCCGGCCCACCGCCGCCAAGGCTCGGTCCGCAAGCGGATCAGCCGGGCTTCGCCGCGGACGATGCTCCGTTCCAACGACCGCACCGGCTCGGCAGCCATCTCATCCCAGCGGCCGGTCAGCAGCGAGAACCCTGCCTGGGCGGCCAGCTGCCCCCGCGATTCCTCCAGCTGGCTCTTCGTCGCGATCGTCTCACTCCGCATCTGATTGAGCGGGAGGTTGCTGGGGCTGGTCTCAGCGCGACTCCGCCGGCCCAAAGCCCGCTCGAGCGGGATTTCGATCACGTCCTCGCCGAACGATTGCAGCTCCAGCTCCGAACCGCTCAGCACCCGACTGTCGACCACTTTCAAGACCAAAGCCATCCGCTCGGCATCCAATTTCAACTCCCCTTGCCGCGCCATCAGCTGAAACGGCGTGTCGGAATTGGCATTCTGGATGGTCACCGTCGGCCCTTCCAAGGTGTCGCCGTCGACACCGCAGACCGAGATCGAAAAGCCCTTGTCGCTATAGGAATGCTGGGCGTGCAGCACGCGATACACAATCCCTTCCAGCGAATGCAAGGCGACGCGGCGGACCCCGGGTTCGCCCCACGAGACCGCCCAATCCCCCAGGCAAACCGCGGCAGGACTGAGCAACGCCGCGAAGACGAAGGCGGGTGTCATCAGCCGCACCGGAGAGATCCCGGACGCTTTGACGGTCGAGATCTCGCCATCGGCAGCCATCCTCCCGTAGACGCAACAGACCGCGAACAGGGCGGTGGCCGGCAAGGCAAACTGCAAACTGATCGGCAGGACGTAGGGAAGGAGTTCGATCACGGCCATCGGGCCCATCCCCTCGCGAATCAACCGCCGGGCGACGCCGATCACCAGGATCAGCATCGTCAGGGCCACCAGGGCCAAGACGAAGATCTTCAAGATCTCCAGCAAGATGTAGCGAGTCAGCCGGGTAGGCATGCGACGACGGGCCGAGCAGAGAAGGGGGGGGAGACGAAGTCGGAAACGCCCTCAGCGGGGGACGGTAGCAGGGCCCGCCCCGTCAGGGCAATCGCGAAATCGCCGCGTCCCGCCGGCGGGTCAGCACCGCCAACGCCTGACAACGCCACTTTTTGTGAGCGGATTGGGCGCTAGCCCCCGGCCTTTCGTTGACGAGCCGGCGGCTCGCGCCGAAACCGCTCAAATGATCGGTACGTTCCGTGAAAAACGGGATTTGGATCAAAAAGTGGCGTTGTCCAGCTAGCTCACAAATCGACCCTCACAAGTCGACCCGCGATCCGCTGGCTTCCCCCTGACGCTGTTCGCGGAGTTGCTTCATCGTCTCCAAGATCGCTTCGGCCTGCAGGCGGACCGCATCCCCCCAGCATTGCTTCCGCTGGGCTTCCTCCGCCTTCGCTTGACAGCGGTCCACCGCCTCCCACTGCAACTGCCAGTCGTGCTCGCTGGCGGCTTCCCGCAAGGCTTGAACCGTCCCCGCCAGACGCGACAACAAGGCCTCGTTCGGGGCGGCAGCAAACGTCCGGTAAGGGCTCCGACTACTCTCGCGCGGTTGCACCGGCTCCTCCCGCTGAGCCGCCACGGAGGCAACCAACAGCTGCCGCGCCGTGAAGCCGGCCGCGATCGCAAACAGGATCAGCGTGATCACCATCAATGGCCAAAGCTCCAACCAAGCCAACAACCCCGCGGCGAGCAGGCAGACGCCGGCGGTCGCGACCAACGGCCAAGGAAGCGAGGCCCGCGGCGAACCCACCAGAACCGCCTCCCCACGGGCTGCCGTTTCAAAATCCTGCAAGACCTCGACGATCAACACGGTCGAGTTGTCGGCCCCCCCACGCAGGTTGGCCAGATCGACCAAGACCCGCACGGCCTGCTCCGGAGGCAGGCAGCCCAACAGCATGCCGATCTCCGCGTCCTCCACCTCGCCGCTCAATCCGTCGCTGCAAAGGAGGTAGCGGTCGCCTGGTTCGACCGGAAACGGACCTTCCAAGTCGACCATCACTTCGGCATTGGGGCCGAGCGAGCGGGTGATCACGTTTTTCGGGATCGAACGCCCCAACGGACTGTCGAGGTGGACCTGCCCGGCAGCCTCCATCTCCCAGACCAGGCTATGGTCGAAGGTCAGCTGTTCGAAGCGGTTTCCCCGCAGCCGGTAAACGCGACTGTCGCCCACGTGGGCCACCACCGCCCCTTCGGCCAGCAAGGCGAGCGCGCTG
>CAYNVI010000366.1:0-5419 GCA_964400585.1 uncultured Pirellulaceae bacterium
CCTTCGGTCCAGGGGAATCCATCGTGTCGCCGCCCTTGCCAAGCCGCCGCCGAGAGGCCAGCGGGCGAGGAGGTGAGGTTGGACGCCCTCTCAAGTCTGTGCGAAGCGGACACGCCTTGCAATGCAGGGCTCGCCTGTTGCAATGCAGGGCTCGCCTGCCTGTTCGCTTCGCCCGTGTTCCCGGCTATCCCGTTCCCCGCTCTCGAGTCCGCCGATGTCTGACCAACCGACTGCCCGCATCGATCATTGGATCGACGGGGTCCCCACCCGACCGGCCGAGGGTGGCTACTTCCCGGTGTGTAACCCGCTCGATGACCAGCCGCTGGGCGAAGTCGCCCACGGTTCGCCGCTCGACATCGAGCGGGCGGTAGCCGCAGCGGGACGCGCCGCGGCGTCGTTCCGCCGGTCCCTGCCTTCCGAACGGGAGCGTTGGTTGCTCCAGGCCGCCGATCTGCTGGAACAACGCAGCGATCGGTTCATCGATCGGCTGATCGAGGAAATCGGGTCGCCGCTGGGCAAAGCGCGACAGGAACTGTTGACCGCGACGCGCTGGCTGCGGGCCGCTGCCGGAGTCAGCCGCCGGGTCACCGGGGAAACGCTGCCGACCGATGTCCCGGGACGGCTCAGCTACAGCGTGCGGCAACCGCTGGGCGTCGTCGCCGGCTTCACCCCGTTCAATGTGCCGTTGATCAAGGGAGTCAAACAGAGTGCCCTCCCTTTGGCGACCGGCAATGCGATGGTCCTGATGCCCTCAGAAGAAGCCCCCGGGGTCGCCGATCAACTGGCGCGGCTCTACCACGACGCCGGGTTCCCCCCCGGCGTGATGAATGTCGTCCACGGACCGGCTAGCCAGCTCGGCGATCAGCTGACGTCGCATCCAGCGATCCGCGCCGTCAGTTTCACCGGCTCGACCCCAGTAGGACGGCACGTCGGTGCGTTGTGCGGGGCTCACGGCAAGCGGATGACCTTGGAGATGGGGGGCAAAAACCCCTTGGTGGTGCTGGAGGATGCCAACCTGGAGAAGGCGGTCAACGCGGCCGTCATGGGCGGGTTCCTCTACCAGGGCCAAATCTGCATGGCCGCATCGCGGGTCTATGTGCAGCGGTCCTGTTGGCAGCCCTTCTTGCAAGCCTTTGTCGGCGCGGCCGAACGCTTGTCGGCAGGCGACCTGCGCGACGAACGGACGATGATCGGTCCGATCATCAATCGACGGCAACGCGAGCGGATTCGCAACCACTTGGAGGACGCGCGGCGGCAGGGAGCGACGATCCATTGCGGGGACCGCTGGCAGGACCATCGCTGCCTGCCGACGATCCTCAGTGGCGTGACCTCGGACATGCGGATCGCGCAGGAAGAGACGTTTGGGCCGGTCGTCTCCGTCACGCCGATCGAGACGCTCGACGAGGCGATCGCGGCCGCCAACCAAACGGCCTACGGATTGACCGCTTCGCTGTTTACCGAACAGTTGTCCGCAGCCCTGCGATTCGCCGAGGAAGTGAACGCCGGGATGGTCCACCTCAACGGCTCCACCCTCCAGGAAGAACCGCAGGCTCCCTTCGGGGGAAGCGGAGACAGCGGGTTTGGGCGGGAGAGCCTGACGCTGGGGCTGGAGGAGTTGACCGAATGGAAGTGGGTCACGCTCCAACACTCCTAAGGCCTTGCCAACACGCCGCGACTTGGGGCCGGAATCGAAAGGCATGGCATATCGTTTGCCGCTCCTATAACTTATTTTTCGCGTGGCGGGTTGGCATTGGTCCCGACGGCCCCGCCCCGATCCCATCGAGAGGAAGCTGACGATGAGCACTGGTCACGAACCCCAGCAACAACCCCAGCAACGCGACGAAGCCACGCATCGCGACGAGCCGAAGCAGAGGGCTGAGGAGGCGCGGAACAACCTGGACAAGGCGATCCGGGCGGAAGATCAGCCGATCGAAAACCGTGCCCCGGGCGCTCCGTTTGCCATCGTAGGGCTCGCCTACCTCGTCGTCCTGGCACTGGCCCTGCTGACCATCGCCATCTTGCTGTACTGGATTTGGTAAACCGCCGCGTCAGCTGACGGCAGGATGTCGCGCCGGCTGACGCCAGGATGCCGCGATCAGCGGGCGAAGCCTTCACCAGGCTATCCATCCTGCCCCGGCACCTCGGCCGGTTCCTCCCCGCTCCGCAAGACCAGCTTGCCGCGGTCGACGCCCCGTTCCAGGTGCCGGTGCGCGTCGGCGGCTGCAGCAAGGGGATAGATGCGATCGAGCACGACCCGGAGGGCGTGCTGGCGATAGAGCCGCGTCAGCGATTCCAAATCGGCCCGCCGGGACTTTGCCAGGAACGCTTTTCCTTGTTGGGATCGGCAGGCGGTCCAACAACGCGTGAACAGACCGCCCGCGTTCGGCTCGGTCGAGACATAACGGCCGCGTGGCGTCAGCAGATGCTGCGTTTGGGAAAAGGAAAGTTTTCCGGCCACGTCGAAAATCAGATCCCACCGCTGCATGCTCTGCTTCACGTCGTCGGCTTCATAGTCGATAAACGCGCTCGCACCCAGTTCGCGAACGAAGTCGGCTTTCGCGCCACTGGCGACGGCCGTGATCTCGGCCCCCGCGGCGGCGGCGATCTGGACGGCGAAGCAGCCCACGCCCCCGCTGGCCCCATTGATCAGCACACGCTGCCCCGCCTGTAAACGACCGAAATCATACAGGCCTTGCCAAGCGGTCGAGCCGGCCAGCGGAAGAGCCGCCGCCTCCTCCAGCGACATCTCGGCCGGGATTGCGGCGATGCCGGCGGGATCGCAGGCTGCCCACTCGGCGTAGCCTCCTCCGTAGAAGCTGCGGAGGAACGCCATGACGCGGTCACCGGGGGCGAAGTCGCTACCGGCGGGGGCCTGATCGATGACTCCGGCCACGTCGTATCCCGGAATCCGCGGAAAACCGCCCGGCAGCAACCCCCGCATCTCGCCGTTGCGCAATCGCGCATCGATCGGATTGACCCCCGCCGCGGCGACGCGGATCAGGGCTTTCCCACGGGTCGCCAAGGGGCGAGGACGAACGGCGGGAACGAGCCGTTCCGGGGGACCGTAGTCGTGGTAGACAACCGCCCGCATGTGCTCGCCGTCCAACGGGGGTGACGAGGCGGGAAGGGTCGCCGGCGACGGGCTAATCGTGGACATCAGGGGCATCCTGAGGGCGTTCGGTCCGCGGAGCGCGGTCGAGTTGCGCGCGGAAGTATTCGATCAAGCGGCGGAGCTCGACCAGATCGATCGGCTTGGAAAAAAAACAAAGAGGAGTGATGACGCGGAATGTGCGGTCGAGTTCTTGGAGGCCGCAGGTGCTCATCATCGCCACCGGCAGCTCGCGCACCGCGCGGTTTGACGAACTGCGGATCTGCCGGAACAGCGTCAGCCCATCGCAGCGAGGCATTTCGATATCGGTCAACACGAAATCGGGGAGGGCATGCCCTGGCTCCTCCAGCCACTGGATCGCTTCGCTCCCATCCTCCGCTTCGTGGCAGGAAACCGCCCAGTTATTCAAGAATGTCCGCAACATCACGCGGGAAGCGCGCTCGTCATCCACCACCAGGCAGCGCAAACGTCGGGGGCAAAGGGAGAGCGCGACTGGCATTAAGGAAACCCTGCTGGCGGCAGTCGCAGCCAAAGATGCACGAGCCGAAATCATGATGCTATCCTCAGGTTGGGTGCCCCGACGGACCGCCTCCTCCCCGGCTTTGCTTGCCGCGGAGGGAGGACGGAAAGTCGGCTCGGAGGCCGCGGCGCTCCCCGGTCATCCCTTTTCCACAAAGGTATCGCGAAGGTTACGGATGCGATCGTGTCCCTCTTTCACGATCCGATACTGTTCCAACAGCGTCGCGTTCACGGGGCTGCCCGCCGTCTCCTTGATCACCTCTTCATAGGCGGCCTTGATGTGATCTTCTCCCCGTTCAGCCTCGGCGAGAATCCCCGCCGGATCGCCGCTGGTAAGCTTGCCGCGCAGCTGGATCCACGTACGATGCACCGCCGCGGCGACCGACCCATCGTCGGCCGCTTCCTCGCCGTTGAAGGTGACGAAACCTTCCAGGTCATCGGCGAGCGACGCGCGTTCCTCGGCCAAATCGTGAAAGAGTTTGGCGATCGCTGGTTCGTCCACGATGTCGGCGGCCGTTCGCAAGCCATCGACCGCATCGATGTTCGCTCGGATCAGCTTCTGCAGCTTGTCGACAGTCGTCGGATTCAGGGCGGAAGTGGTCATTCTGATGTTCCTTTTCCAAAGACAGGTGAGGCGATGTTCGAGACCTCCGCTTTTCTTGACCCCCGCGTTTCCTGACAAGGGTTCGCGTTTCCTCTCAAAGGGGACGCAGGCTTGCATTCAGGCGTTGCCTTGCCTCGACGCGGGAATCCCATCCGGCCGCGCGCGTGTTGGCAGGGGCCGACGCCTGCCCGGCGGGGTGCCGGGAAGACCGCTGCGAATGCCGGAGATTACGAATGTGGGAGGGAAGAGGACGCAAAGAGCGCGCCGAACTCGAGCGTGCCCCGCCGTTTCGCCTCGGTGCGGTTGCCCGCTTGCCCCTTCGCCGCTCTCCGCAACGCGGATAGCCGATCCCCCATAACGGTCCGTTTGGCCCCGCTGCGCTCGCGCAGCAGGGGAGCGAAGGCGTTTGACCGAGCGACTTTCCGGAGCCGTGCTTCGCTGGACCGCGGAGCTGTTCGACCGAAAGACCATTTTTCCCGCTGCGTCACGATCAACTGCGCGGTTTCGACGCGAGCCGCCAGCTGGTCACGAAAAAGCCGGGCGCGAGCGTATCGATCAGCTGAGCGGTTTCGACGCGAGCCGCCGGCGCGTCGCGGGAAGGCCGGGGGCTAGCGCCCCATCCGCTGATCAAAAGTGGCGCTGTCCGGCTAGTCCTCGTCCTCGGATTTCAGTTTGCGGTACAACGTTTTGCGGTCGAGCCCCAAAATCTTGGCCGCCTGCGTCTTGTTGTGCCCGACGCATTCCAGGACATGCTCGATGTAGCGTCGCTCGACCTCTTCCATCGAGACCAGTTCGGTCGGATCATCGCCTCCGATAAAGACGGCGCGGCCGCGATGTTCGCGAATTTTCTCCGGCAGGTCTTCGACATTGATCTTGTCGTAGCGCGTCAGCGCCACGGCCCGCTCGATCACGTTGCGGAGCTCCCGGATGTTCCCCGGCCAGTAGTATTCCTGGAAAAGGTCCATGAGGCGGGGGGTGAGCCGCAAGGGCTCCGTATCGTATCTCTCGCACAGCTGCTGGATGAAGTGTTCGGTCAGGGAGGCGATGTCCTCCTTCCGTTCCCGGAGCGGGGGGATGTGAATGGCGATGGTGCTTAAGCGGTAATAGAGGTCGTTACGGAAGTTGCCCGAGGAGAGCTCCACGTCCAGATTGATGTTCGTGGCGGCGACAATCCGGGCTCTGGCCTC
>CAYNVI010000367.1:0-5402 GCA_964400585.1 uncultured Pirellulaceae bacterium
CATCCTGTTTGCCAAGTACATCGCGGTGGTGACCGTGGCGATGCTGACGGCCGTGATCCACCTGTTTGCCATGTTCACCACGCTTTGGGCAGGCGGACTCTTGCGGTTCTTGTTGGGTCAGCAGACGAGCTTCCCGTGGCTTGCGGTATTGCAGATTCTCGGCCTGTTGGTCCTCTTCAGCGGGTTCTTTTCGGCGGTGCTGTTGGCCCTGACCAGTTTTGCCCGAAGTTTCAAGGAGGCGCAGGCCTACCTGATTCCGTTGATGTTGCTGTCGATCACGCCGGGAATCTTTTCCCTGCTGCCGGGCATCGAGCTGGCCGGTCCTTTGGCGATTGTCCCCTTGGTCAACATCATCTTGTTGACCCGCGATCTGTTGGCGGGGACGGTCAGTGCGGGCGCGGCGACCGCCGCGATCGTTTCGACCGCGGCCTACGCGGCGGCCGCGCTGGGCGTGGCCGCCCGCTTGTTCGGATCGGACGCGGTCTTGCGCGGCAGCGAACTGTCGCTCCGTTCGCTGTTTTCGCGTCCCGACAAGCCCCGGCTGTTGCCGACGGCCAGCGAAGCGGCGTTGACCTTGGCGATCCTTTTTCCCATCTATTTTGTGGCGTCCAACCTGGGGTCGAAGGGGGCGGAGAGCCCCCCGCCGGCGACTACGGCGGGTGCGGAGGCGACGTCCGCCGGGGAAGGCTTGACGGCCGAGGCGATCGGTCGGCGGATGGTCTGGAACGCCGGCGTGCTGATCGTGGTCTTTGGCGGTGTCCCGTTGTTGGTATCCCGGTTTTGCCGTGACGACCTGCAGGCCACCTTCCGTTTGCATCGTCCGCCTTGGTTCGCCCTGCTGGGGGCGACCCTGATGGGGTTTGGCCTCTGGGCGTTCGCCTACGAACTGATGGTGTTCGCCGAGCAATTCGGGATGGTGGCGGTCGATGCCTCGAAGATCGACGCAGCCGATCGTTTAAAGGATCGCCTGCAAGAACTCTCGCCGCTATTGATCCTGGCGACGTTTGCAGTGACGCCGGGGGTGATCGAAGAGCTCTGTTTCCGGGGCTATCTGTTTTCGGCGTTCCGGCAAGTGCTAAGCCCCTGGCGGTTGATCGCGTTGACCGCGGTCCTGTTCGCCTTGTTTCATGTGTTCACGGGCAGCGCCCTGTTGATCGAACGATTCCTGCCGACCGCCTTGGTGGGTGTCGCGCTCGGCTGGGTCGGTTGGCGGACGGCTTCGATTTGGCCCTGCATGCTGTTCCACTTCACCCACGACGCCCTGTTGCTGATGGTCGGTCGTTACGAAGGCTGGATCCAGGGGTTAGGGATCGGCACGACGACGGGAACCCATCTGCCGCCGCTCTGGCTGCTCGGATGCGGCGGTTTGGTGGCGATCGGCAGTCTGATTGTGGGCGTGTCGACGCGGAAACATCAGCCCGCGGCGGTGGAGGAGGTCGTCGCCAGCGCATCGGCCGGTTGATTCAGACGATGTCTTCTTGCCAGACCGAACGGTAAGTGCCGAGCGTCTCCATGTAGTCGATCAGGTCACGGTAGAAGGGGTGCACGCCGAGCGTGGCGCTGTCGCCGATCACAATCAACAGGCGGCGGGCGCGGGTCAATGCAACGTTCATCCGCCGGGTATCGGCGAGGAAACCGATTTCGCCGATCTCGTTGGAACGGACCATGCCGATGACCACCGCTTCTTTTTCGCGCCCCTGGAATCCATCGACCGTGTCGATTTCGACTTCGCGATGCGGGCAATGGGCGCGGAGCCAGCGGACTTGGGCGGCGTACGGTGCGATCACCGCCAGGTCGCCGGGGGGGAGGCCGGCATCGAGTAACCGCTCGACCTTCTGCAGGATCAAACGCCCTTCTTCCGGATTCCGCTTGCTCTCGCCTCCGGGCTCCAGCTCTTCCAGCCAACCAGCGCCGGCCGAATCGATAAAACAGAGGGTCGCTTCGGAGGTTTCGTTGGCATCGACATGGGCCAGATCGGTTAGGCGATGGCTGCGGACGGAGGCATCGGCGACCAGTTCATCCTGGTAAAACTGGGCGGAAGAAAACTCCATGATCTGCTGATGCATCCGGTACTGCACCGTCAGCCGACGCGTGATCGCCTCGCCGTGCTCGCGGACCAGCCGCTCCATCATGCTGACATTAAAGCCCTGCTGGGCGGCTTCGCTCGACAGCACGGTCGGCGGCAGCTGGCAATGATCTCCGGCTAAGACGACGCGGTCGGCGTGCAACAACGGCATCCAGCATCCCGGTTCGGTGCTTTGGCAGGCTTCGTCCACGACGACCAAGTCGAACGCCAGGTCCTGCAGCAGATTCGGGTCGGTGGTGGTCGTTGCGCAGATCACATCGGCGCGGGCCAGGACCGCCTCGACGATCCGCTGCTCGTACGCCTTAGCGTCGCGTTGCAGCTGTTTCGCTTCATCGCGCCAAGAACGCTTGGCCCCGCGTTCGGGTGGGCTGCGGGTTGGTCGCTGGGCTTTCTGAAACAGCCGATCGGCTTCGCGATACATGTCGGCGACGACATCCATCGCCGGATCCTGGTCGACCAGCACATCGAGCGTATGGCTTTGCAGCGATTCCAAGACGCGGGCCGGGTGCCCGATGCGGACGACATTTTGATCGGCGGCGACCAGCCGCTCCAGCAGGTTGTCGACGCCGGTGTTACTGGGAGCGGTCGCCAGCACCTTTTCGCCGCGGGCGATCGCTTGACGGATCACTTCGACCACCGTGGTGGTTTTGCCGGTCCCGGGAGGGCCATGGATGATCGCCAGGTCCTCGGCGGCCATGGCGAAGCGGACGGCCTGTTGTTGGGAAGGGTTCAGGGAGGCAAACAGGGTGAGTTCCGGAAGGGGGGCGAAACGTGCGGTCTGTTCGCCCAAGAGAATGCGGCGGAGCTCGCCCAGCCGACCTCGCCCCTGCTCGGCCGCTTGCATCGCGGCCAACTGGCGGCGGCGAGTCACTTCGTCGGGGGAAAGGTCGAGTCGAAAGCGGCTCCCGTGGGGCCAACGTTCGAACGCGACTTCGACCGAGCCCGCATCGCGCGCGCTGACTACCCCCTGCAACGCCTCGCCCCCGTCCTCGAGGGCCGACGAGAGGACCACCGGGGTGCCGACGCGGAAGCGGTTCCAAGGGAGCATCCCAGGGCTTCGCTGCTTGACGAAGGTCAGCAGCAGGCGGCCACCGAGTCCCACCCGATCGTCGCTGACGACCAGGTCGAGCAACGTTTCCCCCCGTTTTTCCAGGGCCGCATGGGAGCGCATCCGCCGCTTTTCGGCCAAGCGTTGGGCTTCGGCTTGTGATTCCAGTTCCAGCCAGCTGGCCAGCCGGTCAAAGTATGCTGCACTGTCGATAACGAGGACTTCTTCTGACGGAATAAAGGGGGCGAAAGCGGGGGAATCGCGGGTTGCGGGCGGGGTGTGCGAGGTATGCTCGCGGCCCCGGGGCAGAGGTGTTTTCCCGCTGGCAGAACGAGTAGACTAACCGATCTCGATGCCGGTTCGTCTTGCTCTTCGCGGAATTCAGGTTGGCTGCGTGATATGAGGGTCTTGGTCGCGGAGGACAGTTCGACCTTGCGACAAATGTTGGCGATGCAGTTGCGGTCCTGGGATTTCGAGGTGATCGAAGCCCGGGACGGGGAAGACGCCTGGCAGGAGTACGTCGCCGACCCGGTCTCCTTGGTCTTGACCGATTGGATCATGCCGCAGGTCGACGGGCTGGAACTGATCCGACGGATCCGGGGGGCCGAAACGACCCATCATGTTTACATCGTATTGTTGACGGCCAAAAGTGACAAAGCCGACCTGGTCCATGCGATGGAGGTCGGGGCAGACGATTTCCTGGTCAAACCGTGCGACGACGACGAGCTCCGCGTTCGCCTGAACCAGGGGATGCGGATTTTGGACCTGCAGCGGACGCTGGCCGAACGAAATCAGTCGTTGGTCGAGGCTCAAGCCGCTTTGGTCCAGACCGAAAAACTGGCCGGGATGGGGCAGTTGGCCGCCGGCATGGCGCATGAGATCAACAATCCGGCAGCGATCGTCGGCAACAACCTCTCGGTCCTGCAGCGGGATTGGGAAGGGATTACCGAAATCCTCCGCTGTTTCCTCACCGGTCGCGAGGCGCTGCCCCAGGGGCTGCAAGACAGAGTCAACCAGCTGATCGAATACTACGATCTGGAATGGCTGCTGGAGGATATTCCCAGCACGCTGCAGTCGTCGCGGAAGGCCCTCACGCGGGTTTGCGAGGTGGTCGAAAGCTTGCGTGATTTTGCCCGGCTCGATGCGGCGCAGTATGGCGATGTGCGGCTCGACGAAGCGATCCGGGCGACGGTGGCGATGCTGCAGCATCGTCTCGATACGCAAGGTCTGACGATCGCCTGTGATTTGCCGCCGGGCGTTTCGGTCCTTGGCCATCAGGCGAAGATCAACCAACTGCTGCACAACGTGCTGGAAAATGCGATCGTGGCGAGCGAGTCGGGGGGGCGGATCGAGGTCCAATTGCGGGGCGACGCCGGGGCGGTCGACATCGAGATTCGGGATGAAGGGGAAGGGATCGATGAGGAAACCTTGCCCCGCGTCTTCGAGCCCTTCTTCACGACCCGTCCGGTCGGGAAAGGGAGCGGCCTGGGGTTGCCTTTTTGTTACGGCGTCATGCAGGATCATGGCGGCTCCATCGAGCTCGACAGCGAAAAGGGGAAAGGGACCGTGGTCCGGCTTCACTTTCCCCGAGTGGTCCCACACAATAAGAAAGACTCCCACGTTACTCACGCTCCTCGTTAGCCCGCCGTGGCTGCGCCGGCCTCTTTCCGGCGTCGCCTGCGGCGAGTCCGCGAGTTGGTAAGGCCCTCAGTTGCAACATGAGCGATCCCCAGTCCGCTCCGAAACCGGTGATCCTGCTGGTCGACGATGAGCCCGACATCCTGCAGTCGTTGAAGCGGTTGCTGCGTCACGATTTTCAAATCCATATCGCCGAGTCGGCTCAGCAGGCGTTGAAGATCCTCGAGGAGGAGCCGATTCATGTCGTCATGACCGATCAACGGATGCCGGAAATGACCGGTTCCGAGCTGCTCACCGCGATGCACGAGGCCGAACCCGATCCGATCCGGATCGTGTTCACCGGCTACGCGGATCTCAAATCGATGGTCAACGCCGTCAACTCGGGGCAGCTGTTCCGGTACATCACCAAGCCGTGGGATCCCGATGAATTGATTGAAACGCTGAATGAAGCGGCTTCTGCCTTTGCCCAGCGGCAGCGGCACCGCAAGTTGATGCAGGACGCTTGGCGTTTTTTCGACCAGTATCTGAAGGCGGAAGCGGTCAATCCGTCGGCGGCATCCCGGCAGGCCGAGGCGGAGGCGATCCGCGCCCGTTTGCAGCAAGAATTGGCAACGGCCGATACGGCTGAGG
>CAYNVI010000368.1:0-5383 GCA_964400585.1 uncultured Pirellulaceae bacterium
CTCCATGAACTGCCCGTGACTGCGATGGTAGCCGCCCCAGAGTAAACCGACTCCGGTCAACTCGTTTTCGGGACGGCCCACGCGATGATGGCTCCACAGCGTACTCAGCCGCTGTTCTTCGTCGGAGCGAAACAGCGGATCGGCGTTGTACCACTGCTTCCAACAGGTCAGCACGCGTCCGGCGGATTCGCTCCGCACCTGCCAGCAACAGGTATTCCCGCTGAGGAATGCGACATTGCCGCCCGCGGCGACGAACCCTTCCAGGTGATCCCGCATCGGCGAGGACCAATATTCGTCATGTCCGATGCTCACCACCAGATTGTAATGCTGCAGCAGTTCGGGATGGAATTCGAGGTCGCTGTTGACCGCGTAATCGAGCTGGTAGCCTTGGGCTTCGGCCCAGCGCACGAAGGGCCGCTCCCATTTGCCAAATTGCGAGGCGAGCGGTCGATCAAAGGAGACTTGGTGCCCCTGCAATCCATCGCGATCGTGATAGGAATAGAGACTGTGTCCGCCCCAGTTGGTGTAGGCGTTGTAGGTGTTGGTCGCCAGTTGCAACAGGATTTTCGTGTTGCTGCCCGGAGTGGCCGAGCGGACGACGAAGAACAGCGAGCCCTGGGCAGGCGACGGTGCCTCGTGCAGGGAAAGGTTCGCCTGGTAGTAACCGCTCGGCCAATCGGCGGGGATCGTCAGTTTGAACGTACTGGGCCAGGCACAGCCCTCGGACGAGGCCCGATCGGGAATCGGCTGGGGCCCGCAGGCGATCTGCTGCTGGGTGAAGACTTCGCGCGTCTCGGCCCCCAACCGGACAATCGTCAGGTCGACAGCCGGGCCACTCGACGAGAGATGCAACGCGACCTCTTCCCCCGGCGCGTAGCTCAAGCGATCGGCGTAACCGAAGACAAACGGACCGGCGGGGAGGCATTGTTCGGCGGAGGCCAGCGAGGCGACAAGCAAGGTCCCGCTGATCCAGCTGGTTAAAACGCAAAGGGCGATGCGCATCGGTCGGTAAACTCCAGGCGAGGGCCGCTGGCACAGCCGCTTCTCGGAAAAAACGGTCGTACCGGGAAGGAAAACGAGGGTAGTTTGGCATTCGTGCGCCAAACAGGACCGATCCCTATGGTAACGAGCGGAAGTCACCGAGACTGATCGCCTCACTGAAAAGCAAAAACGAAGCGGCACCGCGGCTCCCATTCTTCCTGCGGTGCCCGCCCCTTTCAGAAAACCGATGCAGCACACGCTCCTTTGCTTCCGTTGGCTTGTTGGCGCCGTCTGCATCGTTTGCGTCAGCGTTCGGACTACAGCAACGGCCGACGTGCCGACCAGCCACTTCGCCAAAGCGGTGGCTCCCTTCCTGGCAACACACGGCGAGACGTGCCACAGCCGCGACCACGCGGATGATGGTATCGGCTTCGACAGCTTTGAGGATTCGGCACGGGTGCAGAAGGAGTATGCGTTGTTTGCAGCAAGCCTGGGCTGACGACGAATGGACGGTCTGGCGGGCCGCTTTCGTTGGCTTGGGGAAACGGGGAGGGGAGGGGCGTGTAACTTGCTGGGGCCAGCGGCGTCTGCAAGAATTGAAGCGACTCTCTGCTCCCCTGAAAGGTCCCCGCCCCGATGCGTCTTCGTCTGCTTTTGCTCGGCGTCTTACTCGCCGCGTTGCCGCTTGCTTCGCATGGCCAGTCGCCGGGATGGGGTGACGAGGGTTGGCAACGCAATGGCATGGCCGCGTTACGTTTCGATCTGCAAGGGACGGGGAATCGCAACAATCCGCTGCGTCGCCGGCTTGCCGAGCCCTTCTCAGGCGATGAACTCTTCGTGCGTTACCGATTGCGTTACGACGCGGAGACCATCGATACGCCGACTACCGGCGACGGGGAGTTTTTCGTGTTGTGGTTAGACCGCAGCGAAGGCTCCGATGCGAGCACGCACAGCCAGGGGGTTCCGAATGTCGGGCTGCACGTCATGGAGCAACAAAACCGCTTCATGATCCGCTTCGATAGCGGACAACAACGCTTTGGACCGGAACTGCAGGGGGATCGCGACTACCTGGTCGTGGCGCGTCTGCTCAAATCGGTCCCCGGCAAAGCAGCCGCCTTCGACCAACTGAGTCTCTGGGTCGATCCCGATCCCGAGGCCGAAGACCAACCACAGGCATCCGTGGCGAATCGTCGTTCGCTGTCGGAGCTTCGTTGGATCGGATTCTCCACAGGCAGCAAAACGGAGTTTAACGATCACATTCAGGTTTGGGATATCGACGTCGCCGAGAGTTGGCGGGAGATCCTTGACCTGCCTCCCGCCTCCCCCCGGGAAGCTCCGCTCGCCCCGGAACCGGCGGCACGGACGGTCGACTTTACCGCCGATGTCCAGCCGATTCTTCAGACCCACTGTTTCGGTTGCCACGCCGGCGAAGACAACGAGGCCGGTTTGCGGCTTGATGTGTTTGACGAAGTGCTGAATCAGACAGCGCCGCGGGATGCCGAAGGGAGCCGCTTGATCGAAGTAATCCGCGAGGGCGAGATGCCGCCCGACGGTGAAACGCTGAGCGATTTGGAACGCGGCACCCTGAAAACCTGGATCAACGAGGGGCTCGCCTGGGATGCAGACCAGTACCCGACGCCGCCCCCCGTGACCGACCATTGGGCCTTCCAGCCGATCCAGCGTCCCGAGGTTCCTCCTGTCGCACGCCGCGACTGGGTCCGAACCCCCGTCGACCATTTCATCGCGCGACGCCACGCCGCGTTCGGGCTGGAGCCCGCCCCGGAAGCGACTGCCAGCACGCTCCGCCGACGCCTGACCCTCGACCTGCATGCCACCGTCTTGCATGCCCTCGGGATCGACGCGGAACGCTTGACCTTCGACCACCACGGGCTGCAGGAGACGCCGCTCGGAGTCAGCGGGGGATCGGCCGTCATGGACGCCTTCCGCCGCGGCTGATGAAACATTCCTCGACAGCGAACGTGCCTGGAAGGGGCCAGCGATGACACCACAAACCAGCGATTCGAAGCAGGCCCCTGCGTCCGAAGAACCTGCAGGTGGGCAGCCTGCCGACGAAAAGCTGGCGGTCGATCGGCAGGATCCCAACTGGGGTTATGTCGTCGGCATCCGGGGCAGCGTGATCGACGTCCGCTTTCCGGCTCGTCTGCCGCCGCTGAATACCGAACTCCGTAGCGGCGACGAACAGGGCGTGATCGCCGAGGTCGCCAGTCAGCTCGACCCGCAGACCGTGCGGGCGGTCGCCTTGAACAGCCATCGCGGGTTGGCCCGGGGGGCCGCGATCCGCGACATGGGGCGACCCCTGCAGGTGCCGGTCGGGGAATCGCTGCTGGGCCGCGTCGTCGATGTCTTTGGCCGCACGATCGACGAAGGCCCTGCCTTGGAGGCGTCCGCGTGGCGAAGCATCCACCAGCGTCCGCCTCCTTTATCGCGTCGTCAAACCCAATCGGAAATGTTCCCCACCGGGATCAAGGCGATCGATCTGCTTTCCCCATTGGAACGGGGCGGGAAAGCGGGCTTGTTCGGGGGAGCCGGCGTCGGCAAGACGGTGCTGATCATGGAATTGATCAACAACGTTGTCGGCCAACGGAAAGGGGTCAGTCTCTTCTGCGGGATCGGGGAGCGTTGTCGCGAAGCCGAAGAGCTCTATCGGGAGATGGGGGAAGCAGGCGTGCGGGACAAGACCGTGATGGTTTTTGGGCAGATGAACGAACCTCCTGGCGCCCGCTTTCGGGTCGGCCACGCCGCGCTGACGATTGCCGAATACTTTCGCGAGCAAACCCACAGCGACATGCTGCTGCTGATCGACAATATTTTTCGGTTCATTCAAGCAGGGATGGAAGTCTCCGGGCTGATGGGGCAACTTCCTTCGCGGGTCGGTTACCAACCGTCGTTGGCCAGTGACCTGGCCGAACTGGAGGAACGGATTTGCACGACCGATGCCGGCTCGATCACTTCGGTGCAGGCGGTCTATGTACCGGCCGATGACTTCACCGATCCCTCGGCGGTCCATGCCTTTTCGCACCTTTCGACCACGGTCGTGCTCTCGCGGAAACGGGCATCGGAAGGCTTTTACCCCGCCATCGATCTCCTGCAGTCGACCTCGGCGATGCTGTTGCCGCAGGTCGTTGGGGAGCGGCATTACCGGGTCGCCGGCGAGGTCCGGCAGACGCTGGCCAATTACGAAGAACTGAAAGACATCATCGCGATGCTCGGCCTGGAAGAACTCTCCCGCCAAGACCGCCTGATCGTCAACCGTGCCCGCCGCTTAGAACGCTTCCTGACACAGCCCTTTTTCACCACCGAGCAGTTCACCGGCCAAACGGGGCGGATGGTTCCGATCGAACAGACGTTGACAGGCTGTGAACAGATTTTGCAGGACGTCTTTCACGACGTCCCGGAACGCGCCCTTTACATGACCGGAACGGTCGATGAGGTGGACATGTCACCCCAGGGGTCGGCCCGATGAGACTGAAACTGCTGACTCCCACGCACGTCTTGATCGATGAACCGGTCGGCAAAGTGATCGGCGAAGGCGACCACGGCAGCTTTTGCTTGTTGCCCAGCCACATCGATTTCCTCTCGGTGCTGGTTCCCGGACTGCTGATCTTTCACGACGCGGCGGGAACGGAACGGTTTGCCGCGATCGACGAAAGCGTGTTGGTCAAGCAAGGGGAGGAAGTGCTGGTCTCGACACGGCAGGCGATCTGCGGCAGCGGTTTGGAAGCCTTACGCCAAACGGTGCGGGAAGAATTTCTGCGGCTCGACGATCGGGAACGAGTCGCCAAGTCGGCGACCGCCAAACTGGAAGCCAGCTTTTTGCGGCGTTACCTCGAGCTGGCCGAGGCATCACGATGAACGGCTCGAGCGATCGCGAGCGGCGCCGCGGGCGGGAGAACCTGGAAACACAGATTGCCAACAAACAGACTCGAAAGATCCGGGCGCGACAAACCCCCGAACACTCCGCCTGGTTCGGCCTGGGGATGTTCGGCTTGGTGGGTTGGTCGGTTGCCATCCCGACCTTGCTGGGGATCGCCCTGGGGATCTGGATCGATGAACGCTGGCCGAGCCGTTTTTCTTGGACTTTGATGCTGCTGTTCGCCGGCCTCGTCGTCGGTTGCCTGAATGCCTGGTGGTGGATCCGCGCCGAGGCCGAAGAAGCGGAAGAAAGCGAACGATAGCGAGAGGGGGCGGCACGCCGGCTGCAGACGGGGCTGGCGGCGACGACGCCGCGCGGATGCGGCGGCGGACCTGGTGCCGCGCCACCAGGCGCCCCCATTTGACAACTTCGACGCCCTCCAGGGGCTGCCAGGAGCGGAGACCACCATGCTGACCCATCTCGCCACGCTGCCGGTCGTCGGAGGAGTCGTCGGTGGAGGCGTGGCGG
>CAYNVI010000369.1:0-5372 GCA_964400585.1 uncultured Pirellulaceae bacterium
AAATGCCAGCCTCCGGATTGTCGGCGTGGCGATCGATCAGCGGGGCCAACGGGGCACGACGCTCCCACTCGTCTTGCAACTCGCCGACGAAAGCGAGCTGCAGCGCCGCTGGGCGAAGGCCGCAGAGAAGGTTTTGGAGCAGGTCCAAGAAGCACAGCGTCAACAACAGGTTGCCCTGGAGCGGGGGGAAGAGAGCCGCAGTCGACTCGATGCCGATGCCGAATCGCAACAGGAAGCGGCGGACATCCTGCGGATCGCCGCAGCGGCCCAACGCGCCACCGAGCGCCAATTGGAAGGAGGCCCTCAAGCGGCGATCGAGGCGGCCGAAAATGTGCTGCGGCAGGCGGAGATCAGCCAGCTCGAAGATCAAGTCGTCTCCGCGATCGAGGCCGCGGCCGAACGTTTGCGGGCCAATCAGCAAGCCGCGGTCCTGCCCGCCGGTCAGGCGCTCGAGCAAGCCGCCGCACAACTGGAAGGGACGACGGGCGAACCGCAGGCCGCACGGCGACGGTTGGACGAGGCGACGGAAAAGCAACGCGAAAGTGTCGCAAGCTTGCAAGCGGTCGCGCAGGATCTTGCCGCACGGCTCCGGCTGCAATCGGTCGCCGACGAGGTGCGCCAGCTGGCCGACGCCCAGCGCCGTCTGTCCGGGCAAACGGTCCGCGCCGACCAGGCGCGCGACCCGGAACAAGAACGCGCGCGGTTGTCGGGCGAACAGCAGCGATTGGCGCGGGAGACCGAAGCGTTGCAAAGCCGCTTGCAGCAATGGTCCGCAGCACCCACCGAATCGGAACAACGCCGCGAGGCCTTTCAGCAAGCCGCCGAACAACTCCGTCAGCAGCAGGCCCCGCAGCGGATGCGGCAGGCGGCCGAATCGCTTCGCCGCCAGCGTCCCGAGCAATCGCTTGCCGAGCAGCGACAGGTTACCGAAGACCTCTCGGCGCTGGCGCGGTCGCTGCAAAGGTCTTCGCAAACGGGTGAGCAGGAGGAAATGCCGTCGCGGCAACAGGCCCAGTGGCTGCGGGAAGCGACCCGCATCGCCGATCGGCAAGGGGCGATCGCCGAGGCGGTTGCACAGGTGGTGGCTCAGGGAGGGGTCGGGAGCGAGCAGGCGGTCCGCGACCAGCAAGCTCATGCGGCCCGCACCGATCGTTTCGTCGAAGCGATCGATGCCTTGCCGCTATTCGGTGAGGTGGCCCGCGAGGCGCAGCAACAGATGCTGGCCGCTGCCGCGCGGCTGGAACGACAGGCCGATGACGCGGAAGCCACCGCTGAGGCCCGCGCGGCAGCGCGGGGGATGCAAGGGATCGCCGAAGCGTTACAAACAGCCGCCCGTCAACAACCTTCGACCGAACCGACGGCAGCCGACCAAAGCGAGGCGACAGCCGACGCGCCGCCCCCGGAAGCGGACACGCCGCCGATCCCGCTGGCGACGATCTTTTTGATTCGCGGCATGCAGGCCCGCCTGCAAACCGCGACGAAGCAGCTGGAAGCGAAACAGCAAGCGACCGACGACATCGCGCCCGAGGTGGGCGGTCCCCTCGCCGCGGAGCAGCAACGCCTCGCGCGACAGCAGCGTCGGTTGAGGGAACAATTGAGCGAACTGATCGAAACGATGCAGGAGCCCGGACGATGAGCACGCGGATCCATCGAAGTTGTCCCGTCCGCGTTGATTGCGGCGGTCGAATCGGGCGAAGCACGCCGGCCGGTTGCCGCGCGGCCTCCCCCAACCTGCTGCGACCGGGGACAGGGCCGCGACCGGGGACAGCGCGCAAGGAGGCGGGACACCGACGCCTGACGGCGGGCCTGTGCGCGGCGATGCTCGCTGTCCTCGTCGCCCTCGCGGCAGGGGGATCGGTGGGGAGTGCGCAAGACCCACCGGTCGGCGAAAGCGATCCGCAGGTCAGCGAATCCGAGCCGTTTGGGGACCTGCTCCAAGGGCTCGAATCGGCCGGAGATGCGCAACCGGCCGCGCCGTCGGCGGCTGGGACCGCCGGCCCCGAACGATCAATGGAAGCGGGGGGGAAGGCCGAGGCTGCGCCGCTCGTCTCTGCCCAGCGGGCCATGGGAGAGGCCGCGCGGCTGTTGAGCGAGGCCCGTTGGGGGGCGGCCCAGCAAGCGGCGCAGCAGCAAGCCCTCGACGCGCTCGACCAGTTCCTCCAGGAGGCGACGGCGGCAGCGGGGCAACCGCAGCCGGGACAAGCGGCGCCTCAGCCTTCCTCGCCCGGCTCGACGGCCGATTCGCAGCCGGCGGGCGCGGGGCAGGAAGGGACGTCCACCGGCGACGGCGAGCCGCAGGAAGGCGCGGGTTCCCCGTCCCCCGACAGCTCCGGGCAAGCCGCCGGGCAGCAGCCCGGCACGGCGCCTCCCAGTGACGCGGGGACCGCGGCAAAACTGTCGCCGGAGACGTTGGAAAAGGCGGTCTGGGGGCACCTGCCCGCGCGCCTGCGCGAACGGCTGCAGGCGACGTTGCCCGAAGAGTTCTTACCCGGCTACGATCGGGCGATCCGCGATTACTTTACCCGACTGTCTGAAATGGCGGAGGCCGATGAACGTTGAAGCCGCCTCCCAGCGAGCGAAGTTGCTGGCCCGCCGCCGGCTGTTGCGAATGGTCGCGCAAGCGGCTCTGGTGACGACCGTTCGTCCCGGCGGGGCGCAGCCGCCGTCGGATCCGGCGGGCGGGGGCGCGCAAACGCTGCCGGGCTGGGCCCGCACCGATGCGCTTTTCACCCCCGAGGTCGCGACGGCGATCGGGGAAGGCCTGCGCTTCCTTGCGCGGACGCAATTGCCGGCGGGGATGTTTCCGGAACGGATGGGAAGCAACGTCGCAGTCGTCTCGCTGGCCGGCTTGGCTTTCCTGGCGGCGGGCAATTTGCCGGGGCGCGGACCCCAAGGGCTCGCCCTGCAGCGGGCGGTCGATTATGTCGCCGACGCCTGTTCCGAAACCGGCTTCATCATCCGCCGGGAAGCGGTCAGCCGGGGCGCGATGTACGGTCATGGTTTCGCCAGCCTCTTTCTGGCCGAAGTCTGGGGCCTCACTTCCCGGAATGATCTGGCAACCAAGCTGCGTGCCGCGGTCGAAGTGATCCTGGCGGCGCAGCATCGCGCGGGCGGTTGGCGGTACACGCCCCAGCCGTTGGAATCCGACCTGTCGGTGACGATCTGTCAGATGATGGCGCTGCGGGCCGCGCGGAACGCGGGTGTCCAAGTGCCCGCGGCGACCATCGATGCGGCGATCGACTACATCCGCCGGTGTCAAAATCCCGACGGCGGTTTCATGTACCAGCTCGGCGGGGGGGAAAGCCGCTTTCCGTTGACCGCCGGAGCGATCGTCGCGCTGCAGAACGCCGGGCGTTATCAAGGGCAGGAACTCGAGCCCGCTTATGCCTTCCTGCAACGTCGCTTTCCCGACAACTTGTCGCCCCGCCGCAACAACTATTTCTTCTATGCGCACTACTATTCGGTGCAGGCCCTCTGGCAGCGAAACGACGAAGCGTTTGCTCGCTGGTACACCGCCCTCCGCGGCGTCTTGTTGCCGGGACAACAGGCCGACGGAGGATGGAGCGATTTCATCGGCCGCAGCTACGCGACCGCAATGGCTTGCCTGGTGCTCAGCGCCCCTCGAACCACGCTTCCGATCTTTCAACGATGAGCCTGCCACCGCTTCGTCTGGACGCCCGCGGCGTTCGCCTGCCGGTCATCCCGCTGCTGGTCGCCCGGTTGCTGGTGGCCCGGCTGCTGGTCAGCTTGGCAATGGTGGGGATGCCAGCGGCGATCCTTCCAGCGGCAGGGCAAGAGATCGCGGACGAATCGGCACCCGCCGGGGAGGCGGTGGGCGGGGCCGGGACGGTTGCCACGCGCCGCTGGTCGCAGCAGATCGTGTTGGCGTCGGGCGAGACATTTGCCGGCGCGTGGGTCGGCTCGGTCGACGGCGAAGCGTGGCAATTCCGGTCAGCGTCACCGCGGCCGGACGGCGACGGGCCCTCCGCAGGATCGCGGGTAGGATCGCCAGCAGGATCGATGGACCCGCCCGCCCAGGCGGTCCGCCGCGTTTCGACCGCGCAGCTGATCCGTTTCGGGGCGGCGGTTGCTCCTGCCGCGGGATCGGGGGTCTGGCTGGTCGACGGTTCGTTCCTGGCCGGACGGATTGTGGAGCTGGACGCCGAACGTTGTCGGCTGGTCAGTGGGAATTTCGATGTCACGATCCCTTGGACGCGTGTTCGCAGCCTGCTGCTGCATGCGCCGACCACCGATTCGATCCTGCGCGACCAACTGCAGGCGGCCGCGGAAGCCCGCGGTGCCGATGATCGCGTGCTGTTGATCGGTGGGGAAGCCCGCGAGGGGACGCTGCAACTGACGGAGACGCCGCGTTATCCAGGCCGGCAGCAAGCGGCGGTTGAGCTCAAAGGGCCGTCGGCGCAGGCGGCGAAGATCCCGTTTCGTGAAATCCGCTCGATCATTCCAGCGCCGTTATTGCGCGAGCCGGTTTCGGCGGAAACGACGGATCGAACGCGGCCGGCGGGGAACGCCGCCGGGCGGGTCTGGGTCGGTTTGCGCGATGGTTCGCGTCTGAATGTGCGGACGCTGGAATTGCTGCGATCTGCCGCCGTCACACGTCGCGGGGAAACGGGGCCGGCCGCGACGGGGCAGGGCAGGGCGACGAGCAACCAGCCCGTCAGCTTGGTGTGCGGCGTCGAACTGACGGGGCGCGCGGGCAGGCCGGTCGCCGATTGGCCCGCCCAGGTGGTTTCGCTCGCTCCCGCCACTCCCTCGGTCGCTTGTTTGCCCCAGCAGGCTCCGCTGCGGTACCAGCACCAGCCGTTGTTCGGAGGGGCGGTGCCCCTGCAGCGTTGGCAGGCGGACGATCCGATCGACGGCTTGACCAGTCCGGCGGTGGGCGGTCGCCGGTACCCGCAGGGGCTGTTGATGCGGACCTCGGCCCGGGCGGTATACCCGGTAGGACAGGCGAAACGGTTGGTCGGGGCGGTGGCGGCGATCGCCGATCCGGCGTGGCAGGCGATCCCGGCGAGGCAACTGGCGGAAAACCTGGGCCTGCGTTTCCGAGTGCAGACGGCCGACGGCGAAGGAACGATCCGCGATCGTTGGGATTCGGGGGTGGTCCGTCCGGGACAATCCGCTCAGCCGTTTGATCTCGAGATCGCCGGCGCGGCATTCGTGATCCTGGCGGTCGATTCGGCGACAGCGGGGGACTTTGGCGATCGCGCCGTGTGGCTCGATCTGCTGGCGACGCCGGGGACTTCCGATCAGGATGATCGTTGAGGTTTCGGGGCCTGAGGCCCGCGCTTGCTCGACCGAGGGGCTAAGATCGGAAGAGCACACGTCTGAACTCCAGTCACTCCGGAGAATCTCGT
>CAYNVI010000370.1:0-5370 GCA_964400585.1 uncultured Pirellulaceae bacterium
ATGGGTTAGCATGGATGCCGCGCGGCGGGTGCCGCGCCGCCGCGGGCGGCGGATCGTGAGCCGCCGCGTGTTTGGCCCCTTTCGAATCCTCCCCCTCGTTTCGGAGACCTCTTCATGCGGTCGTTCTCTGTCGCCTGGCTCGCCCTGCTTGCCATCCCCGTATCCGTGCTTGCCCCGATCTCCGCCACGGCGGCCGAGCAGCGTCCGGCCGTCGCCCGCCGCGATCAGGTCCAGCCTCGCAATGTGGTGTTCATCCTGACCGATGACCACCGCTACGACGCGATGGGCTTCATGGGACACCCCTTCCTGGAAACGCCCCATCTCGATTCGCTCGCCCGCAACGGCGTGCATCTGAAGAATGCGTTCGTCACCACCTCGCTTTGCTCGCCCAGCCGCGCTTCGATCCTGACCGGCTTGTATACCCACAAGCATCGCGTGATCGACAATAACCGGCTGGTCCCCGAAGGCACGATTTTCTTTCCCTCGTATCTGCAAGAGGCGGGTTACTCCACGGCCTTCATCGGCAAATGGCACATGGGAGGGCATCACGATGACCCGCGGCCCGGCTTTGACCACTGGGTCAGCTTCCGCGGCCAAGGTCACTACCTTCCGCCCGGCCCGAACTACACGCTGAACGTCAACGGAGAACGCGTCAAACAGCAGGGCTACATCACCGACGAATTGACCGACTACGCGGTCGATTGGCTGGAACAACAGGACGGCGATCAACCCTTCTTCCTATACCTTTCCCACAAAGCGGTCCATTCGAATTTCACCCCCGCAGAACGGCACGCCGGCCGCTACGCCGACGAAGACCTCAGCTTCCTTCCCAACGGCGAAAACGTGACCGCGGAAAACAATGCCCCGCGGTGGGTTCGCGATCAACGGAACAGCTGGCACGGCATCGATTTCTCCTACCACAGCGCCAAAGGACTCGATTACCTTTACCGCCGCTACTGCGAATCGATCCTGGGCGTCGATGACAGCGTCGGTCGGGTGCTGCAGCAATTGAAGAAGATGGGCGTGCATGACGACACGCTGGTCGTCTACATGGGAGACAATGGTTTCATGTGGGGCGAGCACGGGTTGATCGACAAACGGGTTTCCTACGAGGCATCGATCCGGGTCCCCATGCTGATGCAATGTCCCGATCTGTATGAAGGGGGCGAAGTGCTCGAGCACGTGATCGGCAACATCGATGTCGGCCCCACGGTCTTGCATGCGGCCGGCCTGACCACGCCCGCTTACATGGATGGCCGCAGTTTCTTGGATCTGCCCAACGACCCGGGGGCCGACTGGCGCAAGTATTTCCTGTATGTGTACTACTGGGAGAAAAACTTTCCGCAGTCGCCGACCCAATTCGCCCTGCGGGGCGACCGCTTCAAATACATCACGTATTACGGGCTCTGGGACACCGACGAACTCTACGATCTGGCCAACGATCCGGGAGAAAAGCAGAACCTGATCCACGATCCGCAGTATGCGAAAGTCGCCCAGGAGATGGAGGATCGGCTGTACACGATGTTGGGCGATTCGGGCGGCTTGGACATCCCGATGAACCAGCCCCGTGGCCGTTCGCAAAACCTCCGTTGGGATGACAAAGGGGGCGAGGAAGCCGCCGACTTCCCGGAAGCGTTGATCGTCGACGAGCCGCCGAATCGTCAGGCCAAGTGATCCGCGTCTCCGCGGAGGAAAGATCCAGCCGGTGGCCACCGGCAGGGATTCCGGGGCCGGGGCAGACGGCTGGGCAGCACGGTTAGGCGTCGTGCAGCCAGGCGGGTTGCTCGCCGTCGCCGGTCGGCTCGCCTTCGATCAACCAAGCCAGGTTCAGCCGCGCCACTCGAGACCCTTGGCCCGCTTCGAAGTGCAGGTAGATCGAACCCTCGCTGGGCGTTCCCGGACGCCCGGCGGTCAAGGACGAGTAGGCACTGGGACCGTCATGCACCAACCGCTTGACCGGCCACGTTTTTCCGCCGTCAAAGCTCGCCCAGACCGTCACCCGTTCGCGTTTCGGACGGTCCGTGTCGAGGTTGCTGAAGACCAAGATGTCCTTCCCGGCGACGGGCAGGCGGACCAAGCCTCCCATACAGCCGTACGACCGATGCTGGTGTCCGTCGGGCAAGGCCTCGACGACCGACCAGTCTTTCCAGGTTTTGCCCCCATCCTCGCTCCACGCTTGCCGCCGCCGTGTATTTTTCGGGCGTTCCGGCCAGTGCACCCGCGAGTTGTAATAGATGCGTCCATCGAAGAGTTCCGCCAGCGCCGCTTCGCCGGTCCCCTTTTCCGGAAACGGCTCGCTGGTCTGCCATGTTTTCCCACCGTCGTCACTGTAGATCGCGTTGGTGTAATGATGGGGCCATAGCGAGCGTTTGTTGCCCCCGGCGTAGTAGCGCGTCGGACGGAGCAACCGCCCCTGGTGCGGGCCGTGCCGAAGCGTGATGCCGTGTTCATTCATGTGCATCGAGGGGAGATGGCCCAGGCTGTTCGGCAAGATGCTCGTCCCTTCCTGGGCGTGCCAGGTCTTGCCGTCGTCCTCGCTGCGATAAATCGTCAACGGTGCCGGAGGGTGATCCACTTCCACGAATGCGAGAATGTCTCCAGTAGTTTCATCCACCGTCGTCCCGCCTCCTTGAAATCCCGGATTTGCAATCGTGATTGGTTCGCCCCACGACTTGCCCCCATCTTCGCTGCGCCGCGCGCGAACGTGGCGATTGCCCCACGTCGCCAACACGGTGCCCTCGCGAGTGACCGTGATGTTGGGAAAACGCTCGTCGTCGAACAGCGGTTCGACGTGGAATTGCGGAGCGGCTAGAAAAGCTTCGACGTCTCCTTCCAGCGGCCTCTCTTCCGCGCTCGCTTCCTCGACCGCAGCGGCGGGGAACACAAGCAGGAGCAGAGCGGCGGTGGCGACCAAATGCGTGTGTCGTTTCATGATGGGCTTCTTTTGTTCGGCGAATCTTTCAGCGTCTCTTTGGAAACTCGAAAATCGGCCGCTTCGCGGCTGCTGCGGTTTCCTCTCGCCCCACGCAGCGGGGGAGAGCGGCAGGGTGTGGAGGTTTCCGGAGAGGCTCTCTGGGCGAACTCCCAAGTGTAACGCCCAAAGGACGCACGCGGCACTTTCCCGCAGGAACGCCAGGCGGAACACGCGAGGCTCCTTATGAATCACTCCGATCGCAGGCCTCACCGTTCGACCGCCCCCCGTTCGCCCTCCTTCGACTGGCTGGAAGCGCGTTTGAAATCGCTCAGGCAGCAAGGGTTGTTTCGTGAACTGCGGGAACGCAGCGGCGGCAAAGGCATGGTGGTCAGTGATCAGGGCGTCGCTTCGATCAATTTCGGCTCGAACGACTACCTGGGACTGGCCGCCGAGACGAGGGAACGGCCCCTCGCCGCCGCCGGCAGCGGGGCTTCGCCGCTGGTGACCGGTTACGGCTCGGAACATGCCCGCTTGGCGGAGGAACTGGCCGCCTGGGAAAAGAGCGAAGCGGCTGTCCTCTTTCCCTCCGGCTTTGCCGCCTGTGCGGGCACCATCGCGGCCTTGGCCGGCCGCGGCGACCTGATCCTGAGCGACACGTTAAACCACGCCAGCTTGATCGACGGATGTCGGCTGAGCAAAGCGGAGCGGTTTCGCTACCCCCACGCGGACGCCGCCACCGTCGACGCACTGCTGCGTGGGCACCGGCACCTCTTTCGCCGTGCCTGGATTGTGACCGACAGCGTCTTCAGCATGGATGGCGACGTCGCTCCCTTGCAAGCCCTCGCGGACTGTGCCGCACGCTGGGATGCCTTTTTGATCGTCGATGAAGCGCACGCGACCGGCGTGCTCGGGGAAACGGGGCGGGGGGCCTGCGAAGCGACCGGGCTCACCGCCGAGGTGCCGATCCGGATCGGCACGCTCAGCAAAGCGATCGGCGTCCAGGGAGGCTTCGTGGTCGGGCCCCGCCTGGTCACCGACTATTTGGTCAATCACGCGCGGCCCTTGATCTACAGCACGGCCGCCCCCCCCGCGACCGTCGCCGCCGCTCGGCAAGCGGTCCGGTCGATCCGCGGGGAGCCCGAGCGGCGTCACCGCGTGGTCGCGCTCGCCCGCCACGTCCGCGCCGCCTTGCAACCGCTCGATCGCCGGATCGAAAGCAGCGATGTGCCGATCATCCCGGTACGGTTGGGGGATGCGGCCCGCGCGCTCGAGGTTTCGGCGCAGCTGCAACAAGCGGGCTTGTTCGTCCCCGCGATCCGGCCCCCGACGGTGCCCCCGGGAACGGCCCGGCTCCGGATCAGTCTGTCCGCGGCGCACCGGGACGATCAGATCGAACGCTTGATCGCGGCATTGCACCAGATCCTCGGCACCGGCGTGGGTTGAACGATCCGCCGGCGGCGGCACCTAGCAGACCGGTCCGCACCGATTCAAGCGTGCGCCGCGAGCGCTTGGGATTGCAGGAAGTGGAGTTGCCGGTAGAGCATCCGCAGGGAGGGTACGGGCACGCCCGCTTGTTCGCCAGCCCGCAGGGGATTTCCCAGGATCGCCTCGATTTCCAGCGGGCGTCCGGCCAGGTAATCGAGCCGCATGCTGCTATCGTAGGGGACCATCTGCTTGGTGTGCTCCAACGTTTTCTCGATCGCATCCTCCGGTTGCGGCCTTCCCCAGGCGGCCGAGGCGGCGGCGACTTCCTCCATCAGCGTCCGCGCCAAGGCGGTCGCCGAGGGATCTTCGATCAGGGCTTTGGTCGAGGCATCGAGCACGACCGAAAGCCCGTTGAAGGGGACGTTCCACATCAATTTACGCCACCGCGCCAACCACAGGTCCGGGGTCGCGACCGCGTCGATCCCGGCCGCTTGCAGCGCAGCGGCCACCCGTTCGACCAGCGGATCGATTCCGGCCGGCGGTTGATCGGCGGGGGTATACCGTCCGAAGACAATCCGCCCGTAATCGAGGTGGCGGATGTGACCCGGGCCGACTTTGTTGCTGCAGAGGAAACAGCAACCGCCGAGCAGGCGATCGGGACCGACCACCGCCGCCGAATCCGCCTCGACATTCAGGCCGTTTTGCAAAACCAGCACCGTCCCCCCCTCGCGCGTCGGCGGAGGGAGCAATTCGGTCAGCAACTCGTTTCGCGTCGTCTTCAAACCGACCAGGGTGATGTCGCAGGGGGGCAGCGTCTCGGCCGTCTCGTGCACCCGCACGTCCCGGAGATGCGCGTCGCCCAGCGGGCTCTCGATTCGCAGCCCCTGCTCACGGACGTGGGCGGCGTCCGAATGCAGCAGAAAATGGACCTCGAAACCGTGCCGGGCCAACAATCCGCCATAGAGACCTCCCAATGCGCCGGCGCCGATCACGGCTTCGCTGCCCGAGTCGGCTGCATCCTCCGTCCCCTC
>CAYNVI010000371.1:0-5364 GCA_964400585.1 uncultured Pirellulaceae bacterium
CCCCGCGCTGGCTTCGGTCACCGCACTGCGGACCGCCTGCAGATGGCGGGCCGTGAAGCTGGTCGGTGCGGCGTAGCCGAGCCCCGGGCGACCTTCCACCACGCGGCAAGAGGGAGCAGCCTGGCAGGCATAGCCCGCGTGTTGGGCGACGCTCGCCCAGGCGTACTGGGTCAGCAGGCTGTCGCGGCCGGTCGGCAAGCTGGCGAGCGACCGCACGACATCGGTTTCCCAGAAGGAGGCCTGCAGGATGGGACCGTGGACTTGGGGCTGGCGGGGCAGCGACGTGATCGTCTGGCCGGCGGCCAGCGGGGTGCAGAAGCCGCGCGGCCCATCGACCCAGCCGAGGGTCGCCAGCCGGTCCGCGGTCCGCGAGGGGAGCGACGCCGGGGCGAGCATCCCGAAGCGGGCGTCGGCCGGGATTTCCAGCACCTTGTCCAGCCAGCCCTCGGTCGCGGAGTAGCCTTCGGCCAGGACGTGCAGGATCCGTCCGCGGGCCTGGTCGGCGCCGGCCCGGATCAACGATGGCAGATCCGCCCCGCTGCCGACGACGAAGCGGACTTCGTCTTCGAGCTCAAAGGGATCGCTGTAGCTGCCGTCATGGGCAACGATGATTTCGCAAAGCCGCGGTCGATTTTCCAGCACCGACACGAGCGAACTTTCGAACGCCGCCTCGTCGCCAAAAAAAGGAACCACGACCGAAACAATAGGAGTCGGGGAAAATAAAGACACCAGCAATACCCTCCTGGGACACGATCGGCGGGGCGGCAGCCAGGGTCCGCACCCCCGTTAGCTACCATTCGGATGATTCCCGGGTCAAGTTGAGATCAAGCGGCGGGAGGGAGCCGGAAAGATGTTCCACGGAGGATCCCCCCTACGACTCCCTTGCCTGATCGGCAAAAATCGCCACCATCGCTGGTCGGCCGTCGCCAGGGAATCGTTCCGAGAGGACTGCGGCTTTCCCAACACCCCTCCGCCGTGCTGAAAGCGACGAGCGGGTGGAGGCAGGGATTTCCGCACGTCTAAACGATCGTGCGGGCGGCCCAGCGGTCACGTCGCGGCGGTGCCGCGCCCCCCCTTTTCCGACCATCCCCGACGGTTTCATGTCCCCACGTTCTCTTGGTGCCACCGGGCTGCAGGTTTCCGAAATCGGCTTTGGGGGAGCGGCGCTCGGGGCGTTGCCGGCAGGACCTGCGGCCGATGAGGCGATCGCGGCGCTACGCGCGGCCCTCAAAGCGGGCGTCGATCTGGTCGAGACAGCGAGCGGGCAAGCCGCCCTGCGGAGCGACCGACGGATTGCCGAGGTGCTCGCGAGCCAAGCGACCGCCGCGCCGCCGCGGCTGGCCGTTCCGGTGCCGCCGGCCGAAGGTCCTTGGCCGCCGGCTCCCTACTGCCGCTGGCAGGACCGCTACGGGGCGGCGTACCTCCGCGAGCATGTCGAACACCGTTTGCAAAGCCTGCAGGTCGACCGCCTTGACGTGCTGCTGCTCGATACCTGGACGCGGGCCTGGAATGATGACCCGCAGCCGCTGTTGGTCCTCCGGCGGCTGAAAGAAGAGGGCAAGCTGGGCTGCATCGGGGTGCGGACGCCGCCGCATGACCCGGCCTGCGTGATCCAGCTGATGCGCGACGGCTTGGTCGACGTGGTGCAGGTGGTGTTTCACCTGTTCGACCAGGAAGCGGCGGCCCAGCTGTTGCCCGTTGCGACGGAGACGGCGACCGGTGTGTTGGTGGGCACGCCGCTGGACCATGGGGCGCTGAGCGGGACTTGGGGGCCGGCGACGTCGTTCGGCGAAGCAGATGTTCGCCGCGGGATCTTTGCCGGGGAGCGGTTGCCGGAGACGCTCGGCCATGTCGAGGCGGTTCGGAACGATGTCCGTCGCTTTGGCCTGGAAACGCGTTATGCGCTCAGCGATGTCGCCTTGAAATTCGTGCTCGCCCAGCCCGCCGTCAGTTCGGTGGTGGTGGGGATGCGGAACATCGCGCAGGTGCAAAAAAATACTTCGACCGTCGCCTTACCCGACCTCCCCGCAGCGTTGCTGCAGACCCTCCAGCGACACAACTGGCGACGGGGTTTCTGGACCGCCAGCCGGACCGCCCCTCGACCGATCGCCTGAACCGGCCGCGACATGCTCCCGCGTCGCCTGCCACCGCGGGGGCCCGCGGCGACCGATCTTTCCCGGTGACCGATCTTTCCACAAGGAACTGGAATGCAAGACCTCGAATCGTTGCTTACGCTTGCCAAAACCGCCGCTGCCGAAGGGGGCAAGATCCTGATGCGGTACTTTTCCGACGGGGTGGAGACTCGCAATAAAGCCTCCAGCGGCGGCGCCGCCTACGATCTGGTTTCCGATGCCGACCTCGAGTCGGAACAGGAGATCGCCAAACGGTTGAAGGCGGGGACGCCTTCCTACGAACTGCTGGGCGAAGAAACCCTTGCCGGCGCGGTCGATGCGGAGCACCTCTGGATCATCGACCCGCTCGATGGCACCAACAACTACCTGCACGGCCTCCCTCATTTCGCCGTGTCGATCGCCTATTACCACCTGGGACGCCCGAAAGTGGGTGTCGTCTACAACCCGGCCCGCGACGACTGGTACACCGCCGTGGCGGGGGGCGGGGCTTACCACAACGGTCAGCCGGCGGCGGTCTCGCAGGCCGCCACGCTCGGCGAAGCCTTGATCGGTTGCGGGTTTTACTACGACCGGGGCGAGATGATGCGGCGGACCCTGGCGACGATCGGAGCCATGTTCGAGGCCAAGATCCACGGGATCCGCCGCTTCGGCACCGCGGCGCTCGATCTTTGTCAGGTCGGCTGTGGGCAGTTCGATGCCTTCTTTGAATACCAGCTCGCCCCTTGGGACTTTGGGGCGGGACGGCTGTTCGTCGAAGAGGCAGGGGGCCGGGTGACGACCGCCCGCGGCGGCGAACTGCCGATCGGCAAGACCAGCATGATCGCCTCCAACGGTTCGCTCCACGAGGCGATCCAAGCGATCACCGTGGCGCATCACCCGTAACCGCCGCGCGTCGGCTCCGTGCGGCCCGCGCCAGCTAGTTTTCGACCACGCGGGCCGATTCGATCACGACGTCCTGCACCGGGACGTTGGAGTGGACGCCGCGGGGACGCGTCGGCATCTCGGCGATCTTGTTGACGACGTCCTGCCCTTCGACCACTTTGCCGAAGACCGCGTAGCCGTAACCGTCGCGGGATTGGGCACGATTGAGGAAATCGTTGTCGGCAAGGTTGATGAAAAACTGGCTGGTCGCGCTGTTGGGCAGCGGCGTCCGCGCCATCGCCACCGTCATCTTCTTGTTCAGCAAGCCGTTGTCCGATTCGTTCTTGATCGGAGCGCGGGTTTCTTTTTCTTCCATGTCGGCGGTCAGACCGCCTCCTTGGATCATGAAGTCCTCGATCACGCGGTGGAAGATCGTCCCGTCGTAGTGGCCGCTTTTGACGTACTCGACAAAGTTTTCGACGGTCGCCGGGGCTTTTTCCTGGTCGAGGGCCAGCTTGATCGTGCCGGCCGTCGTGTTCAACTCGACCAGGACGGGGTCTGCGGCCGCCACCCGCGTCGGTTGCACCATGCCGCTAAGGCAGAGGGGGGCGAGGGCGAGCAGCAGCAGGCGAAGGCGAGAAGTAGCAAACATGCCGAGGGATCTCCAGGGGAGCAGGAATCGGTGGGAAGGGGTCGGAGGGAGCACGGAAGGCACGCTTCCGGCCGCTCCGTATTTTTGCGGTTCCGTCGCTGGGGGCAAGCCCGCCGCCTGCGGCGAGCCGTCCCCGTCCATAATCCAGCTCGATCGGCTGGTACGAATGCTCTACAATGGGGGTATCGAGCAGGGCCGGTTCGTGCCGTCGCGGCTGCCGCCCGGAAGACACCACCAAAGCAGGGAGGGATTGCCGATGAGAGGCCGGAATCGAAAGCGAACCGCCGAGCGCCGAGGGCGGACCCTCTGCCGAGGTCTGACGCTCCAGCGGCTGGAATCGCGGAGAATGCTCGCAGGGCTCTCGGCGGTCGAGCAGGAATTCCTCCAGCGGGTGAATCGTTTCCGCGACGACCCGCAGGGGGAATACGGTCGGTTTATCCGCCAGACGAGTCCTCAGCTGCTGGCCCGCGACGCCGACGTCCAGATCAATCTCGACTTTTTCGGCGTCGAGGGTCCTACCTTGCGTCAGCAGTGGGATGCCTTACCGCCCGCGCCGCCGCTGGCCTGGAACGCCGATTTGCAGGAGGCAGCCGAGGGGCACAATGCGGAGATGGTGGCCAGCAACACGCAGGCGCACCAAATCGGCAGCGAACCCGGCCTCGGTCAGCGGCTGCGGAATGCCGGTTACACCTACCAGCGGGCGGCCGAAAATATCTTCGCGTTCTGCCATTCGATCGATTTTTGCCATGCTGGTCTGGCGATCGATTGGGGAAACGGTCCGCAGGGGCTGCAGGATCCGCCGGGGCATCGCGACAACCTGCTCGACCCGGGATTGCGGGAAATCGGGATCGCGGTGACTGACACCGGCCGTTCGGGCAATGGGCAAGTCGGCCCGCTGGTCGCCACCCAGGATTTTGGGACACGGGCAGGGCTCTCTGCTCAGGTCGTCGGGGCGGTCTTTGCCGACCAGGATGGCAGCGGCTGGTACGATGCCGGGGAAGGCCACCGCGACGTCACGATCGACTGGGTCGCCACCGCCGGAAGCGACGTGGTGGAGACGACGACCAGTGGGACCGCGGGGGGTTACCAGGTCGAATTGCCCAGCGGAACCTACGAGGCGACGATCCGGGCCGGCACGCAAACCGTTGTCCGCGGCGGCCTCACCGTCGGCTCGACGAACCGCTGGTTGAACTTCGACACCAGCGAGCAACCGACGCCGCCGCAGGCGAAGGCGGATGCGGTCTCCGTTTGGAACGATCAAGCGACGTTGCTGGATGTCTTGGCCAATGATGTGGCAGCGGC
This sequence comes from uncultured Pirellulaceae bacterium, assembly GCA_964400585.1. Taxonomy (GTDB): domain Bacteria; phylum Planctomycetota; class Planctomycetia; order Pirellulales; family Pirellulaceae; genus CAYNVI01. The sequence goes on from CAYNVI010000371.1 coordinate 4,948, forward strand.
CGGGAGTCTGCAGGGGGACAGCCTGCGGGTTGCCCAAGCGAGCACGGTCGCCGGAAGCTGGGAGAACGTCGCCGGGGCGATCCGGTTCACTCCGGCGGCGGCTGCGACTGGCTACGCCGAAAATCAATATCGAATCGCCGACGCGTCGGGGGCGGTCAGCGAGTGGGTGACGGTCCGCGTGATGCTGCTGTCGCCCGGGGCGGCCCCTTGGCAATATGCCCAGCAGCCGGCCGATGTGGATGCCGACGGGCAGGTGCTGGCGATCGACGCCTTGTATGTGATCAATGCCATGAACCGGCTGGGCACGGGCGATGTCCTCCCGACCGATCCGCAGGCGAGTTCGCTGAGGCGATTCGTCGATGTCGATGGCGACGGACGTCTCTATCCGATCGATGCCTTGCGGGTGATCAACGCCCT
>CAYNVI010000372.1:0-5354 GCA_964400585.1 uncultured Pirellulaceae bacterium
GTGTCCCTCGATTTCAACCGGCCCGCTGAAGTCCCCCGCCCCAACGCGGTGGATCTTCTCGATCAATTGATTCAGCGGGCGACCGACCATCCGCACGCCGCCGACGACGATCACCAGCCCCGAGAAGAGGGTAACGGCCAGCAGGGAGATGCCGGAGGAGACCAGCGAGGCGTGCAAGGCAGAGTCGGTCGCGTCGACCGGTCCCGAGACTTCCAGCGAACCGCCCCGCGGGTCGTCCCCCGCCAACGGCACGTAGGTGTAGAGGGTCGGCCGCCCATCCCCTTCGATGACGGTCAGCGTCGTCACCCTCCGCCGGGTCGGCAAACGCGCCGCCGGCACGCGGGGTTGCCAACGCGGATCGGGCGACCGCTGGAGCTCGACCCAGCGGATCTGCAGGCTTTCCAGCTGACCGGTCGAACGTTGCAGGATTTGCGCGATCGAGCCGGTCTTTCCCTGCTGCCAAGCCGCTTGCAACGAGGGCCGGAGGGCCGCCGCCAACTCCGTGGCCCGCCGTTCGTGCTCGCTTTTGGCCAAGCGGCGGTTTTGTTGGAAACTCAGATAACCGAAAACGCCGACGATCAGAAAAAGCCCCAGCAGATAGAGGAGCACCAATTTGGCTGCAAGTCGCATCGGCTTCGGTTGGCCCCACAGGAGAAGGCAAGTGCTCCGGACCGTCGCTGACTCGCCCGGCGGAGGATTTGATTATAGCCCGAAAAAAAGCCAGTCCCGACCGGTGTCGGAACTGGCTTGTGACCCGTCGCTGGCCGCCCAGGCAAGGCGGTCGGCGACAAATAGCAGCCGGGACCCGTCCGCTTATGATTGCGGTTCGATCACCACGAACCGCGAACCGCGTTCGGTGCGAACCAGCAGCATCAAACCTTCGCTCTCTTGGCCCTCATGCGCCTCCAGCGCTTCCTCAAACGCTTCGACGTCGGCGACCGGTTGGCGGTCGACGCGGGTGATCACCATCCCCGCTCGCAAGCCCGCGGCGGCCGCCCGACTGCCACGCTCGATCGACGACACCAGCACGCCCTCGGTCTTTTCCATACCCAAGCGCCGCGCGACCGCCGGCTCGAGTTCGGAGACTTCGAAGCCAAAGCGATTCAGCTCCGCCGCCTCCGGCTCTGGAGGCCGCTGCCGCTGCGGGCTCGTGCTGCCGAAGTCTTCCGGCAACTTTGATCCGCGGTAGCGCAGTTCCTGCGTTTTGCCCTCGCGGACGATCTCGATCGGATGATCTTGGTCGAGCGCTGCACGCTCCACGGCCAACTGCAATTGCTGCGGGGTGGAGACGGGGGTGCCGGCAAACTTGGTGATCACGTCGCTCGGCTGCAAGCCCGTCTCGGCGGCCGGCGTGTCGTCAAAGACCTCGGTTACGACCACGCCGCTACGAGGAGCGACGTTCAACTGCTTGGCCAATTCAGGCGTCACCGGCTGGATGCCGACCCCGAGGTAAGCACGCTGGACCGACCCCGTCGCGACCAACTGGTCACTGACCCACTGCGCCAGATTGGCTGGCACCGCAAAGCCGATCCCGTTGTTGCCACCGCTGCGCGACGAGATCGCGGTATTGATCCCGATGATCTCGCCTTTCAGGTTCACCAGCGGACCGCCGCTGTTACCCGGATTGATCGCGGCGTCGGTCTGCAGGAAGTTTTCGCGATCGGTGATCCCAATCCCCCGCCCTTTGGCGCTGATAATCCCGGCGGTGACGGTGCTCTCCAAACCAAAAGGTTGCCCCAACGCGAGCACCCAGTCGCCGATCGCCACCTGTTCGCTATCGCCCATGCGAGCCGCTACCAAGCCTTCGGCCCCGTCGATCTTGACGACGGCGATGTCGGTCTTGGGGTCGGTCAAAACTTCACTGGCGACGAACTCGCGTCCATCCTGCGTCCGCACCGTGACCGTGCCGTCTCCAGCGACCACATGATTGTTGGTCAGGATCACACCCGCCGGGTCGATCACGATGCCGGACCCCAGGCCGCTCCGCGGTTGCGGGGCAGGCATCCGCCCGCGCGGCCCTTCGAAGGACCGACCGCCAAAGCCGCGGTCTCGGAACATATCTTCGAACGGCGTCCCTTCGAAGGGATTGCCCTCCGGCTGCGAACGCCGTGGATCGCGTTTGTTGGCGGCGACTGCCGGCGAATTCTCGATCGCCACCACGGCCGGTAGCACATGCTCGGAAACGCGTCGGAACGCTTCCGAGAGGCCGTTGGCGACATCAAAGGCGCGTTGTTCTTCGGGGCTTTCTACCTGTAACGCCCCCAACTGGGCGTCCGAATCGCCGCGCGTCGCCGCGCCGGCGATCATGCCGGTGGCTCCCGCCACCACGGCGATCAACGCCAACCAAGTGGGGCGGCCTAAGGTCTTGGACTTCTGCATCGGGATCTTCTCCTGGGAAATCGATGAATGGATCGATCAAGCATTTCAAAAGGAAACGATTCCAACCGTTCTCGCCGCCCTCTCGCTGGGCAACCGAGGCTGCCGGAAGGGGCGTCGAAAAGCCGCCGCGTCGTGGACAAGCAATCCGCCATCCGCGATCGGCCGGCTGGCTGATTCGCTATCGCGGGTGAAGGAAATGCAGGTCATGTGCCAAACCGCGAAAGCACCCCCGATCCCAAGGATTTGCGGGGCGAAGCCGGCCAGAGGCCGTCGATCCGCCGGGGCAGATCGGGACAGCGAGGCAGAATGCCCCAGCCCGCGCGACGCCTGTCGCGGCGGAAAGCCGAACGCCCAATGCGTGCCTTCCCTTAGGGCTTCAGTTTCCAGCCGACGAACACGCCCAACGCAAAGCACCAGAGGGCGGCAACCTCGGGTTTCTCGCGGGCATAGTCACGCGCCAGCATGACCACATCATTGGCCGGTTCGCGGACGTAGTGTCCCGCCGCTTCGGACGTCGCGTGACAAGCGCTATCGGCCACATGCTGGGCTTTTTCGCGCGCCGTGTCACTGAAATGGTTTCCCGATTTGGGATTAGAAGCTGCTTCGGACATGGAAGGATTCCTTTGCAAAGAGGGCTTAATGAATAGAAAACGGAGAGGGCAGGAAACGGAGCGATCTGCCGGCGGAGCAGAGGACTCAGCCGATCGGATCCGGCTGAGCACTGCCCCGCTGTTCGCCGAAGGAGGGCGCACGCATCCGGTTCCGCGCGGAGTCGGGATCGAGCAGGACCTCTTTGATCCACTTCACGTTGGCTTGCAACTCGGATACCGACTCCTGCAGCGAACCGGTCGCACGTCGCAGCAGGAGACCGCTGAGGAAGGCCACCAGCAGCGAGACGACCAGGGCGACGGCAGCGACGATCAAGAACGAAACCCCCACGGTCAGTTCCGTTTGTTCGTGCAGGATCCAGCCGGCCCCCATCGCTGCCAAGAGCAACGTCGTCAATCCACCGACGACCGCCACGATGCCAAGAACCAGCGCTTTGGCCAACCGTTGCCCCGCTTCTTTGCCATCGACCGAGAGGAGCTGCAACTGCAGGTTACCGAGTTCCACGCAGTCGACCACGACTTGGCGGAACCCATCGCCGTGCTCGACAGACGCGCGGTTTATCGTCGTTTTACCAAACATCCAGCGAGGACTCCGAGAGAGAGGGAGGCGACCACGATCGTCCAAGGCGATCGGACCACACGTTGAGCGATCGCCTGACCGACGGTCGGGATCGGGGAGTCGAGGTACGCATCCCGACCGCCGGTCGGGCGGGCCGGTTGCGGAGCACGCTCATTCGACCGAGGAGGCAGGGGGGCGTTCCAGGAAGGATGGTTAGCGATCATAGGTGCGCTCCGGTTGACTCGGTTTGTGAATCGCCGCCCGCGGGCCCCGCGCCCCCGGTGGTGGCGTGGGACGCGCGGTCGCTCCCCCGGCGAACCGTGACGCGACGTAAGCGCGGGCCCGCCCGGTCGCGTAGCTGGTGGCGAAACTCACGGCGTGACGCAGCAAAAAGCTCCCGGCGATCGCCAGAATCGAAGGCGGCACCGACGGCCGCGATTCCTCCGGCTTCGAGCCACGCTTGGCGGCGGGCAGCACCCCCTGCCAGCGACCCTGCGGCTGCGACCGGTTGCGGTCAGGCACCGCGCGCGAACCCCGTTTGGCGATCCGCCGCGAGCCACGAGGGACCACCCAGTAGGCAAGCCCCATCACCGCAGCGGCCACCAACCCGGGGTGGCGGCGGACGTGAAACTTCCAACTCTTTAAACGCTGGACGTCAGCCCGCGCCAAATCCATGCTGGCCGGCAGCCGGCTGCGCACATGTTCCATCTGCTGCCGCAATTCGGCCGAGCGTTGGTGGAGGGGAGGGCGGTACATAACGATCCGCGGGAACGAAGGATGGACAAAGCGTCGTCGGCAAGCGGGCCGCCGGTCGGCCAGCCGCCAAAACATCGAGGGTCGTGGACCCCCGCCTTAGCGACGGCGGTTGAACAGCAGCAAGGCGCCCGCGGCGACCCCGATCCCGAAGGCCACCACCAACGCCCGGCCGGGATTCTCCCGCACCGAACGATCGAGCCGCGTGGAATAATCGACGACGCTCGAGGCGGCCTGCTCGTAGCCCTGCCGCACCGCGGTCCCCGCTTCTTCGGCATAGTGATGCGCGGCGTCGGACGCCTGCCCCATCATCCCCGAAGAGCTTTCCACCACCCGATCGAGGAAACCTTCGATCTCGTGACGGGTCGCCCCGGTCTTCTGCTGGATCGCCCCGATCAACTGTTCGGCACTACCGCGGACCTGCTGCAGGTCGTCGTCGGTCAATTGCCCCCAGTGATCCTGCAAACGCCCTTTGACTTCGTGCCAATGGCCTTTGATTTCATCGCGCGTCACCATGATTTTCTCCTCGATTTATCGACTGCAAAAAACGAGTATAAGAAGCGGTTCCTCAAGTGAAGTGCATGCCGCGTGCCGCTGGGCCGAGAACTGGCTGAAATCCGGGGAATCCGCGGCCCGCCAGCCGGTAGGACCCGCAAGCGGCATGGCGTGCGCGACCGGAAAAGCTAACGTGGGGACGCGGGACGCGGCAGCAGGCTTGGGCACGGCACGCAAAGCCAGCCGGCCCGCCCGCCCGCCTTCGTCAGGATGCGGGTCGTCCGCCGGTCGTCTGCTTCAGCCGTCAGTCGACCAGCCGGCGACAATCGGCCAGCAAGCCTTCGGTGACCCGCGTCGCCTGAGGCAGCAACTGGGCGATCCGCTGCCGATCCGCTTCCCGCAGCGCGGTGACCAGTTCCTGCAAGATCACCCGCTTTTTCGCAGCAAGACGTTGCAGGACGATGGCATCGTCGGGATTGCGGAAATCCTTTTCCTCCAACGTAAATGGCTGCGCCGTCTGCCTGCGCCCGGTGGCTGACAGTGGCAGCAGTTGGAACGTC
>CAYNVI010000373.1:0-838 GCA_964400585.1 uncultured Pirellulaceae bacterium
AGCGCGGCCCGGCGGTTGATCAGGTAGCCCCAGTGAGCCGCTTCGTCCCGCAGCCGGTCGAGTATCGTCGGCGGCTCGCTCGGTCGCCCGGTGATGAACTGACTGGCATAGCAGCGGATCGACGCCAGCTTTTGCGGCCACTGCTCGCTGATATCGATGATGAATGCCGGCGTGAAAGCCAGGCGCAAATGGACGCAAAAGTAGTAGTAAATCCGCTCGGGATGGTGCGGCGCGCCCGGTAGATCGGTCTTCGAAAGCTTTGCCCAAAACCGTGCCGCTTCGACCAATTCGGTGGCCACCACGTGATCGGGATGCGCATCTTCCCAGTAGGGTGCGAACAACCAACGGGGCCGCGTCTGCCGGATGTAGCCAGCCACCGTCGCGCGGGCTTCGAGGGTATGCTGCAAGGCCCGATTGGGGAGTCCGGCGTTGGCCCGCCAGCTGACTTGCAAAACTTCCGACGCGGCTTCGGTTTCCTGCCGGCGTGTGGCGGGGGAACCATGCGGGGTCGGCTCGCCATCGGTGAGATCGAGGATCCCCACGCGCAAGCCCGCCGCAATCATTTTGGCGATCGTCCCGCCCATTCCCAGTTCGGCATCGTCGGGGTGGGGGGCGACCACGAGAAAATCGATGGGGTCCATGAGGAAACTCGTCAACGGAGGGTGGCTTTTGCGAAGCGGAAGCGCGGCGACGGGATGTCGCCGCCGCGGAGCGCCGATCAAAGAGCGGGCGGTAAATCGTAGGCGGCCGCCTCTTGATGGTTGCGGACGACCAGCGTCCTGCCGGCGAGCGCCGGATAATTCCAGGTTTTCCCGTCGAGCGCCGGGATCCGAGCTCG
>CAYNVI010000373.1:848-5350 GCA_964400585.1 uncultured Pirellulaceae bacterium
ATCCCCCATCTCGGCCTGGACCAGCAGCACGTCCTCGACGCGCAATACCTGCCCCTGTCCATAGCGGCTCGACCGAGGTTGACGCCACTGCCGCGAACCGTCGCGAAGATCGACGCATTCGAGGAAACCATCCGAAAGGGCATAGGCAAAATCGCCCCGCACCACCGCATTGGTGAATTTGGTTTTCAGCACTCGCCGGCTGTCCCACACGATGGACGTTTGCTGCCCCGCTCGGTCGCTCGCCTCGCTGATCCGCAGCAGCATGCTGCCGCCGCCATAGCCCTTCCCGACCAGAATGCCATCCTCCCCATAAACGACGGGGCTGGCGCAGTTCGCGGTGCCGCTGCTGGAACCGGGCCAGCTCGCTTGCCACAGCACCTGACCCGTGTCGATGCGATGCCCGCTGACATCCGCTTCGTTCACCGACACGATTTGCCGCTGCCCGTCGAGCGTCGCCACGATGGGCGAAGCATAACTGATCTGCGAACTCCCCCCCGTCCACAGCTCGTCCCCGCTGGCGGCGTCGAAAGCGATCAGACCGGCAATTCCTTGGCTGCGATCCTGCGGATCGACCGCTCCCCCAAAAGGCACCACCACCTGCTGATCGACCAGCAGGGGCGAACCGGCGCGTCCCCAGGTGACATTGTCTTCGGCGCTGCCCTGGTCGAGTCCCCCGCGGGCCAGCAGGTCGATCCGCCAGCGCGGCGTTCCGTCGGTCAGGTCGAGGCAGACGAGCTGTCCCAGGGCGGTTTGGGCGTAGACCAAACCGCCGGCCAGGGTGGGCGTGCTCCGCGGGCCGACGCCCCCCATCACATGCGCGTGCCGGCCAGGCTCGGCGTGTTTCCAAAGCAAGGCCCCGTCACGGAGATCGTAACAGCTGATCCATTCCTCCTCGTCGCGTTGTTCCAGCGTCACTCCCAGCCGACCGGCGATCGCAAACCCGGAACACCCCTGCCCGATCGGCTGCCGCCACCGCCGTTGAGGCGGCCGTTCGTTCCAAGCGGTGCTGAATTGCCGCTGCGGGATCACGCCATCGCGGTCGGCCCCCAGGAATCCGGGAAATTGCTCGTCGCCGCTGCCGATCGCCGCGAGGTCCTGATCGGCGGTGCTCGATTCCTGATCGGCGCCGGAGGGCTGCTGATCGGCGAGGGTGGGCAGGGCCGCCTGCGGGGCGAAACGAAAGCGGAAGATCGGTTCGAGTTCTCCGGTCACCCCAGCGATTCGAAAGAGGCTAAAAAACCCGACCAACACCGCCAACGCGACGCCGACGGGCAATAGCCGCTTCGCACCCGAGACCCCGGGTCGCCTCAGGCTGCGGATCGCCAATGCCCCGAGGGCGACCGCCGCCAACACGTAGCTGACGAGGTTCATCAGCTGATTATCCGACGCCGGGGCGGCGGCCTGAGCCAGACCGATCCCGACCAGGCAGACCGCCGCCACGACCAGCCCGCCCCAGCGAGGCGAGCGATCGCGGCGGGGAGACTGCCGCGTTTCTGCGGGCGGGCCGCTGGCAGCCGAATCGGCGGGGGCCGCCTCGGCGCTCGCGGGGTGCGGCGGAGGGGCGGTCGCGTTGTCCGCTTTGCGGGGCGGCAAATTCATCTTCTTCTCCTGTCGTGGCGGGGCACAGCCATTCGCGGCCGGGCCGCTCCGGTCGACACTTTTTAGGCCGCACATTTCAGCCGGCACGTTTCAGTCGAGACTTTTTCGGCGGCACGTTCCCGCCGGCACGTTCCCGCCGGCACGTTCCCGCCGGCACGTTCCCGCCGGCACGTTTCAGCCGCCGGGGGGGCCGCATCTTGGCCAGCGACCGGCCGGTGGGCTAGGATACGAGTCAGATCAACCTCGTTTTGCAACCGGAAGGCAGGAATCGCGGATGCCGCAGCACGCCCACGAGATCGTCGAGCGTCTTAAGGAGAATATCCGGCGTGTCGTTTTGGGCAAGCCCGAAGTGGTGCGTTCCCTGCTGATCGCCATGCTCGCGGAAGAACATGTGCTGTTGGAAGATGTCCCCGGGGTGGGCAAGACGCTGGCGGCCAAGGCGTTGGCCAGGAGCATCGAAGGGCAATTTACGCGTCTTCAGTTCACGCCCGACTTGCTCCCGACGGACATCACCGGCAGCATGCTCTACCGCACCGACACGCGCGAGTTTGAATTTTCTCCCGGTCCGATCTTCGCCAATGTGCTGCTTGCCGACGAAATCAATCGCGCGCCGCCCCGGACGCAGAGTGCGTTGCTGGAAGCGATGAGCGAAGGCCAGGTTTCGATCGACGGAACGACCCATCGGCTGCCCCGCCCCTTCATCGTCGTGGCGACCCAAAATCCGTTCGAATTCGAAGGGACCTATGCCCTTCCGGAGAGTCAGATGGACCGGTTTTTGATGCGGACATCGATCGGCTATCCCACCCGGGAAGTCGAAAAGGAGGTCCTGCAAACGCATCGCGCGGGCGAACCGGTCGACTCTTTGGAACCGGTCGACGCGGCCGCGGACATCCTGGAGGCGCAAGCCGCGACCCGGGAGGTCCGGTTCGATGATTCCTTGATCGATTACCTGCTGGCGATCGTCCAAGGGACACGGGAAGGCAACGGTCTGCGGGTCGGCGTCAGCACGCGCGGGGCGTTGAGTTTCTATCGCGGCTGTCAGGCGCGGGCGATCACCGCCGGTCGCGACTACGTGATCCCCGACGATGTCAAGCAGATCGCGATCCCGGCACTCTCCCATCGCGTGGTCGCCGAAGGGGTGTTCCAGCAAGCGGACCGAGCCAACGTGGAGGAACGATTGCGGACGATTGTCGACCAGGTTCCGGTCCCCCTTTAGAGAAACCCCCTGTTGCCCGCTCCTGCTTCTCGCCGTTACCAGGCTTCCTCGACCGGTGCCCCCGGAAAGCGACCGGTGCGTCGATCGGAGGTCCACGTGGGCTTCACCCGGCTGGGGATGCACACCGCCTTTATCGCCGCCTTCGCCACCGTGGGGGGCGCCCTTCGCGGGTTTAACCTGCTGTTGATTTTGGCGGGCTTACTGTTCGGCTTGCTCTTCATCCAGTGGCGGCTCTGTCGCCGCTCACTCGAATCGGTAGTGGTCGACCGTCTGGCGGTCGACGATGTCTTCGCCGGTTCCGTCTTCACCTTGCGGTTTGACGTTCGCAACCTCAGCCGCTATGTACCCGCTTGGTTGATCATGATCCGGGACCGCCTGCAATCGCAGGACAAGACCGTCACCGCCTCGGCCGTGTGCGGCCTCGGCCAGCTGGCGGCGCGGGGGCGACGCGAGGCCCGCTACGAGTGCTGTATCACCCGGCGCGGCCGCTACAGTCTTGGCCCGCTGGTCATCTCCAGCGGCTTCCCGTTTGGTTTGCTGGAAGCGAAACGGTCGATCCGTCCGCTCGAGCCGCCGGCGGTTTACGTCTATCCCCAGCCGCTGGCGTTAAAGCCACGCTGGCAAGGCATCCTGCAGTCCCGCAGCGACGGCAGCAGTTCCACCCATCACCGCTCCGGACCGACCGAAGGCGATTTCTATGGACTGCGGGAATGGCAAAGTGGCGATAGCCGACGTTGGATCCATTGGCGGACCACTGCCCGGCTCGGGGAGCCCGCCGTCCGTCAATTCGAACAGCAGCGGCGGTTCGACATGTGCCTGCTGGTCGACATTGCTCGTGCGGCCGAGGAAAGCGAAGAAGCCATCGAACGCACACTCCGCCTGGCGGCCAGCCTGGCGATGGGTCTGGCGGCGACGCCCACCAATCGCATCTGCCTGGTGGTCAATGGTCGCGACATCGCTCAGGCAACGCTGACCGGCGACCGAAAGGCGACGGCGCAGGCGTTGCGTCTGTTGGCCGAAGCGGCGCCCGCCCCGCCCGGTTCCTTGGTCGGGGCTTTGGAGCGGGGGCTAGAATCGATGGGCGGTGACCGTCCGATCGTGGTCCTCAGTTCGCAGCCGAGTGACGCCAGCCGATTGAGCGAAGCGGGCAGCGACGCGACGGGCAGTACGATCGGACACCTCGATGTGCGTTGGTTCGATATCGCTGGACCGTGGGCCGAACAGATGGCGGACTGGGGTCGCCCGCAGCCGGAACGAGTGGCTTCCCCCACCAAGGTTGGAGCGTAAGCGGATGCAACGGATCGACATCGCCCTCAAAATCCACTTCGCCCTCCTGGCGGCGCTCGGCGGCATCATCCTGGGGTTCAGTGAAGCGGCCGGCGCCCTTCCCCTGATCGCCGTCTTCTCGGCACTCTTCTCGCTGATTTTCATCGATTTACTCGGGCTGTTTGCCCTCCCCTCGCTGGCAGCCTATATCGGCATGGGCCTCGTTGCCGCTTACTGCATCAGCGACTTTGTTCCGCTCGATCCGACCAACAACCGCCAACTGACGGCGGTCGCCGAGTTGCTTGTGCTGGTGCAGGCGGTCTTGATGTTGCAAAAGAAGTCGCGGCGCGTGTTCGAACAGATTGGCGTCTTCTGCATGCTGGAACTGGTCGTCGCGGCGGTCTTCAACGACGCGTTCAAC
>CAYNVI010000374.1:0-5348 GCA_964400585.1 uncultured Pirellulaceae bacterium
AACGCAAACTATGCAATCTGATGGTCAGCAATGGTCCGGATGCGATCGACGCCGACCGCAATCATGTCGATCTGCTCGACCCCGCCGGACGCGTGCTGGCAACGCTGGCGGGGACCAAGGCGGAAGTCGCCGACGGCCTGCTGCGGGAGATCGACTCGCGGTTGATCCTCAAGCGTTCCTCCCATGCCGCCAACCGCGACTGAACACGGGGGCAAGCGATCGACGCCCCTTCTCGGTGTGCCGACAACGCCTCGTTTAAAAGGCGTCGTCGTCCTCTTCCTCGTCCTCTTCGCGGTCGGGATGCAGCGGATCGTTCGGGTCGAAAAAGAAATCGGCCAGCCCCATCGGGACCGCATCCCCTCCCAAGGTCCGCTGCTTGCGCTCGGCGAGCGATTCCAGGTCGACCGCGTCCTCGCCCAAGCAACGCTCCAGAGCTTCCCGCCAGGCCGCGTCGCGAGCCACCGGGTGATCGGGATCTTGCGCCATCCGCTTGAGCGCATACCGCAGCAGGTTGATGCCGTCGCGCGGTGAGAAGTCGAGCTTCAGCGAGTGCGAACGCTGCAGGAAGTCGACCGTGATCGCCAGCATCTCGGCTTCGGCGAACGGCAAATGGTACTGCAGGATCGCCATCTCATCCTGCTTGTCCGGAAAGCCGACCTGCAGCGTCGGTTGCAAACGACTGAGGATGTAATCGGGAATCTCGAACGTCGATTCATCCTGGTTCATGGTGACCACGGCGCGAAACTCCTTATGCGCCGCGATGGTGATGCCGGCAACGATCGATTCGGCGTAGCGGCGTTGGTCGAACAGCGGCGCGAGACTCGCCCACGATTTCTCGTTCATCCGATTCCCTTCGTCCAACACGCAGACGCCGCCGCGGACCATCGCCGTCACCAGCGGTGAAGCGTGGTAAGCGATTCGCCCATCCTGGGCCAGCACCGGCGTCACCAGCAGATCCTCAGGGCGGGTATCGGCAGTGCACTGATAGATATAGAGCGGCAATTGGCTCACCTCGGCGGCCGCGATCGCCAACTGCGTCTTCCCGATCCCCGGCGAACCGATCAGTCGCGGGGTCAAAGGCAAATCGGTTTCGTCCAGCTTGATCCAGCAAGCCAACAACTGCGACAAGATTTCACGCTGACCGATCCACTGCCCCGGAGCGCGATGGGGATGAGACAGCTTCAGTCGCACTCCATCGATTTCGCAGAAGTCTTCGTCATTGCCACTCATCAATTACACCGGAAAAGATTAGGAAACGGTCCGTTGCGAAGCCTCACTAACGCGGCTTTCCCGTTCCATCCTATCGGGTTTCTGAAGGTGGTAACACTCCGGGCGTTTTCACCCCCGGGGGGTTCAGACGCGCGGGGCCGTTCCTCCACCGAGCACGCAGCGGGACAGCGGCGGGGGCGGCCCCTGGCGTCGATCGCCGGCGGCCTGACGCTCCGCCAGGACCGCCGCCGCGAGGGCCTCGATGTAGCGATGGATGGCGTGGTCTGCGAATGGATCGATCCGCCAGCGGACCAACCCCCGCAGCAACCCCAACCAACGATCCCACCGTTTGCCTTCGACCGAGAGCTGCCGAACCTGACCGCGATGATCGAGGTACCACTCGTCGCCCGCATGGCGATATCCCCACCAGACGGGTGGCACACGGGTGACCACGTCGTTGTTGTGAACCCACCGATAATGGGGCAGGTCGACATGATGGACATACCGCTTGTTGCCGACCCGCGGGCTGCCGTAACTGAACAGGCCCGCCGGGTTCGACGCGATGTGGGAAAGCAAACAGCGGGCGGCGCAAATCGTCGCCATCGCGCCCCCTAACGAATGCCCACAAAACCACAGCGGGAGATCATTCCCGGTCAGCGCCGTTTCTAGCTCGGGCCAAAGATCGTCGACCTCGCGTTTGAAGCCGCGATGCACTTTGCCAACCGTCTCGGCCAGCGCCGAGGTGGCGCTGACGCCGGCGCGGACGTCGTTCCATTCGTGAGGCTCCGTACCGCGACAAGCGACGACACAATCATGCCGGTTGCGAAACCGCAACGCTTGCGACCCGTCGTAGTCGAAATAAGTGACTTCGGGAAAACCGATCGCCGCGGCCGCCCGAGTCGCTTCCGACGCATCGTTGTAGGCGATCATCGAAAGTTCGGCAAACAACAGGGATCGTTCGAGAAACCCCAAGGCCGCCACCGGCCGGTCGATCAGCGAATGGACCTTCAGCGGCGTTTCGCTCGGTTCGTGCACCACTTGACTCATGCGTCTGCTTTCCTTCCTTGGACATTACTTCCCCCAACCGGAACACCGTCCGCGTGGCGTGCCGCGGCTCCCGGCGCTCCTTCTCGTCCCGCATGGTCCGCAGGGGTCGCTCGGAGGCGTCCTCGCTTACTTGCCGCCGGCTTACTTGCCACCGGCTTACTTGCCGCCGGCCAGCGGTTGCTTCCGATACGTTTCCCAGACCTTAGCCACCTCGCCCGCTGCGGTGTCGCCATCGTGCAGGTAAACGCGATAGGCCAACCGCCGTTGCTCCCCGGCCGGCAGGATCGTTCCTGCGGTCTTCTGCTTCAAACCTTCGAAGTGATAGACGCCGAACGGATTGGCAGCAAACAAGCCATAGGTACGGACATGCCAACGACAAGGATACCCGAAGCTCTCGGGATGATTCATGATCGTGATCCCTTCGACTTCCCCCTGGACCGGACCGTAATAGTCGACCCAAGGGGCTTTCTCGCCCCAGGCTTGCTTGTTCTTCTGTCCATTGGCACTGACGATCGTACCGCCGGGCTCGGCTTCGACCTTCATCGTCCCGGCAACACGCAACCCAAAGGTTCCTTCTTTGGTATCGCCGAAGTGGACATCCCCTTCCGTGGCGATCAAATCGAAGACGCAATCGATCCACCGCTGGTCGCCGGAGCCCCCGAAGGTCAAGTGCCAACGATCGCTGAGGACACGTTTCCCGTCGGGTCCCAACCAATCGTGGGCCGCCTTCAGGGTGGCGGTCTCGCCTCCCGACACTTGCACGCGACCGGCCGGCACAATCGTCCCGCTCGTCGCTTTGCCTTCGGCCCAGAAATCGTACCCGTTGACTTCTCCATGGGTCAGCCACATCGAACGGTGGTGAACGTGATCCTCCCGTTCCGATTCGACGGCATCCCGCATCGGATAGCCGCGAGTGACCTCATGGCCGTGGACCCCTACCAGAGGCCAAATGATCGGTTTGGCTGTATGCATTCCCCAGTATTGGGCGATCGTCTTACCGTCGAGCTTGATCGCGGCGCCTTTATCGTTCGCCTCCACGCGGTAGCCGCCCGCACTCGCCGCCTCCTCGGCGACCGCCCGCGGCAGGGTCGCGGCCAAAGGGACGAGTCCGAGGATCAGGGCGCCGAGACGCCACGTACCAGCAAAACAATTCATGGAAGCCTTCTCAGGTTGGAGGGGACAAAACAAAGCCGCCGTTCCGGCCAAATTCCCGCAGGGCTACGTGGCGCCAGCCACCTCCCGCGGAAAGCCGCGCGGCGTGCGAAAGCCACGCGTTGATCGAACGGACGAGTTGATCGAGCGGACGAGTTGATCGAACGGACGAGTCTCCACCCAATTTAACCGCTTGGAGAGGCCCATGGGGAGACGAGTCGAGGGAGCGGCCGCCGCGACGGCAGAGGGCTCCCCGATATCGGTCGGGCGGCGCGCGCGATTATATTAACGTCTCGCGTCTTGTGGGCTCTTGTCGCGGCCGCTCCGCGCCAACCTGGAGCCGGCGAAGCGGACGCTGCCTTCACCGTTTCGAACTCTGCTTTGCGGGAGTCCCTCTGCATGCTTCGCGTGCTTCGTTTCCAGCGGCTGGTCATCGCCGCGGCCCTGGCGATCGACACCGGCTGGGCCATGTTTGCTGCGGACGTCCGACCCTTCCGGAGCGGTGGCGGCGGTCAGCCAATCGCAGGCCGGCAGACATGAGCGACGCTCCCTTGCTGATCGCGACCGATGAAGCAGGTTATGGCCCTAAGCTCGGGCCGCTGGTGATCACCGCCACCGCTTGGCGGCTGCCCGGCTCGCGGGAAAGCGCTGCCGCCGACGGAGCGCCGGTCGAAGCCCCTTCGCCAGCGCTCGAGGCGTTGTTTGCCCCGCTGGGCGTCCCTTTCCCGCTAGGCGTGGGGCCGGCGGTGCAGGTGAGCGATTCCAAGCAGCTGTTCAAGTCCCGCGATCGGCACGGGCTGCGGGGGCTGGAAAGCGTCGTCCACGCCGCCCTGCAATGGGCCAGCTTGCCTCCGGTCCACTCGCTGACCGGGCTGCTCGCTGCCCTCTCGGCGGAAGACGGACCCTCCCTCGGCCGACAGCCCTGGTTCGGTCAAACTTTCTTGGCAGAAGCCTTTCCACTCAGCGATGACCTCCGCGCTCTCTCCACCGCCACCCTCGCTCGGCTCCTGCAGCACTGGCGGCAAACAGGCCTCGAATTGGTCGACATCGCCAGCCGGGTGATCGATGCGGCGACGTTCAACTCGGCTTGCCAGGCAGGGCGGAACAAGGCGGAGATCCTCTCGGAGGCGACGATCGGAGCAGTCGTCCGGTTGCTGGACCGACACCCCGCCTCCCAGACCGCGATCTACTGCGACCGGCACGGCGGACGCCGTTACTATGGCGGCCTTTTGCAGCACGCGTGTCCTGACGCGCTCCTGCAAATCGAGCAGGAAACAGCCACCTGCAGTCGCTATCGCCAGCAGCAGGGAACGAGCAGCTGGCGATGGCAGTTCACCGTTCAAGGCGATCGCTTTGCCCCGGTCTCCTTCTCGTCGATCATCGCCAAGTACCTGCGCGAACGCATGATGGGCTGCTTCAATGCTTATTGGCGGCTGCAACAACCCGAGGGCTTCCGGCCGACGGCCGGCTACCCTCAGGACGCGCATCGCTTCCTGGCCGCGATCGAAGCCTCCCGGGAACGTTTGCAGGTCGACCCTCTACAGCTCTGCCGCCAGCGGTGAAGGAAAAAGTCGAACGGAGGTCGATCCGCCATGCCTTGCCTCGCGGGTGCCGGGATTTCGCGGATGCTCAGCGGCCAAGGATCCCCGGGCTCGTTCCCAGCCCTCGCGCTAGCGACGCCGGCGGGGCGAACGACGGCGTCGGTTCGGCTTCCGGTGCGGGGGGGTCGTAGGCCCGATCCTCGGGATGATGGAGCGCCAGGCCGCGTTCCATCCGGCCCTTCAGGATCGCAATCTTTTCCGGCGTTCCCGGCGTCGCATTGGTGGGGGAGGGAAGCTGCTGCTCGACAGGAGGTCGGCAGGGTTTCCGCGGAGAAAGCGAGGCCTGGGGGGAGGCGGGCGTCGCGGGGGCCACAATCATCTGGGGCATCGCACCATTCC
>CAYNVI010000375.1:0-5338 GCA_964400585.1 uncultured Pirellulaceae bacterium
GGCAAGTGCTGGACGACTCCGGTTCTGGCCGACCGACGGCTTTATTGCCGCACGGCGGAAGGGACACTGGTCTGCCTCGATCTGCGTCCCTGAGGGCCGGCTCCGCGGTCCCGCCCGCCGCGCCACGGCAGCGGATGCTCCCTGCCGGTTTGACCTTTTGATTCCCTTTTTCTTTTCTGAGGAACGATGGCAGCGGGTGCTCCCTGCCGGTTTGACCTTTCGATTCCCTTTTTCTTTTCTGAGGAACGATGGCGGCGGGTGCTCTCTGCCGGTCTGACCTTCTGACTCCCTTTTCTTTTGTGAGGAACCTCGATGAGCTCGCCCCTTTCCCGCTCGCTCTCCCGCCGTCGGCTCTTGCAGGCGGCCGCCGGCACGGCGGTGCTCGCCGGAGCCCCCGCGATCCATGCCGCCCCTCGCGATCGAAAATTTCGCACGGCGTTGATCGGCGCGGGCTGGTGGGGGATGAACATCTTGCGAGAAGCCTTGGCGGCTGGCAACGTGCAGGTGGTGGGGCTGTGCGATGTCGATCGCGACAAGCTGACGCTGGCGGCCGAAGAGGTCGAGAGACTGACGGGCGACAAACCGGCAATCTCGACCGATTTCCGCGAGCTGCTCGACCAGCAACCGATCGACATCGCGATCGTGGCGACGCCCGATCACTGGCACGCGCTCAACGGGTTGGCGGCCCTGGAGGCCGGGACGCATCTGTTCATCGAAAAACCGACCGGCCATACGATCGAGGAGAGCCGCGTCCTGCTGAACGCCGCCCGCGCCACCGACCGCGTCGTCCAGGTGGGGCTCCATCGCCGGATCGGCGAACACTATCGGTCGGGCATGGAGTTCCTGCGGGGCGGCGGCGCGGGGAAGATCGGGATGGTCAAAGCCTTTGTCTACAGCCAGGGGGGGCCCGAAGTTCCGACGCGCAATAGCGAACCGCCGGAGCAGCTCGATTGGGACATGTACTGCGGGCCCGCCCCCCTGCGTCCGTTCAATCGCAAGATCCATCCCGGAGGCTTCCGCCATTTCCTCGATTTCGCCAACGGGACGCTCGGCGACTGGGGCGTGCACTGGCTCGATCAAATCCTCTGGTGGACCGACGAGGCGGCGCCGCAGGCGGTCTATTCGACCGGGGGGCGACCGATTCGGGGCGCCCCGGTGCTTAACGAGCAAGTCCAGACGACCGACGCCCCCGGCTGCCAGCTGGCCCTCTACGAATTCGAATCGTTCACGGCGAGCTGGGAACATCGCCGGTTCGCCGGCAGCGGGGCCGCCAAGTCCTCGGTCGGCTGCCATTTCTACGGAACCAAGGGGACGTTCCACATGGGCTGGCGGGATGGCTGGACCTTTTATCCCGCCAGCGACCGAAAGCCGGTGCTCCATCAGGATGCGACGCATCAGGAACCCGACGGCCACGATATCGCGCTGCTGTGGCGAGACTTTACCGGGGCGATCGTGGCGGGCAAACGCCCCGCCTGCGATATCGCGATCGGGCATGCGGCGACCAACATGAGCCTGCTGGGGATGCTCTCCTGGAAGCTCGGTCGCAAGATCCGCTGGGACGCTGACCGCGAACGCATCGTCGATGATGCGGCGGCCAATCAGCTGCTTCGCCGCGAGTATCGCGGCGATTGGGAATACCCCCGCCTGTAAAGACCGCTCAGTCCATGCCGGGGACCCACAGCTTGCTGCCCCCCGAGGACGATTCGTCGTCGGCCGGCGGGGGCCCGGGAGCGGCGGCTCCGCCACCGCCGGGTGTCCAGATGCCGCCACCAGCCGCTTCGGCGGGGGGAGCCGAGCCTGGCGATCGAGGCGTGCCGTCGGGATTGATCAGGCCATAGTCGACCAGCATGCGTTGCAGCTGCGCCATCACATTCGGGTCTTCGCCATGCTGGGTGGTCAAGATTGTCATCGCATTGCGGAACCCCTCGCCATCGCCCGCCGACAGCCGCTGGCCGACCTCGGCCAGTAGCACCGGGGCGGCGTTGACGTTCGCCTTGGCGGCCCAGGCTTTCGCCTCCTCGATCAACGACAGCGATTGCTGCACCTCGTCGGCGGTCTGGATCAGCGTCATGTAGGCCATCAGTTTGACCTGCTGGAGCTCGCCCTGCGGGTCTTCAGCGATCAGCTTTTCGGCGGCTCGTTTCATCGCCGAGGTGCAGCCGATCTGGCGGGCTCGCTGCAGCAGGAAGACGACCGCTTCGACGCTCATCCCCTCGACCTCGACTCGGCCCAAAGCGTGATTGGGGACCTCGTCCAGTTCCTCTCCCTCGACGGTGATCGCCGGCAGGGCTTCGATCTGCAGCCTTTCCCGCACCGTTTCGAGGGCGTCGCCGGCCGCCGAGGCGAGCGAATCGTACTGTTCCAGCATCCGCATGATCGCGGTCCGCGGCAGCTTCAACGATTCGTCGGTGGCCGCTTCGGCCAGCGTTTTCTGGTCGATCAGGGGCAACTGCGTTTGCAGGACGCGGTCGGGCAGCCGCAGCCGCAGCAGGTCGCTTTGCAGTTGGTTGGCGGCATCTTGCGAACCTTTGAACCGCAGCATGGGGACCGTCGGGTGGATCGCGCCCAGGAAGGGCAGCGGCGAAGTCTCCACATTGCTCGGCGACTGCTCGCCCAGGACCGCGGTCAGTTGCCCTTGGACCGCTTCGCGATCGCTGCCGCGGACTTCCAGCAGTTCCAGCCGCGCCGGCCGATCGGTCTGCTTGCCGAACAGCAGGGTCGTGGCGATCGCTTCGGGCATCGCCTCGGCGGCAGGCAGCTCGTCGCCGCTGGGCGGGTCGCGATCGAGCAATTGGAAGCCGTTGCGCGGGGGGACCTGCTGCGACTGTTCGGCGGCATTGCGGAGGAATTCGGGGGGCATCGGGATGAAGCGTGAAGCGGCCGTCAGGGCCACGTCGACTTCGTCGGCTTGGGCGATCTCGTAGGTCAGCTGCAGCATCTCGACGCTGATCCGCGGCTGTTCCGGTTCGATCAACGCCGACATGGCCAGCAACCGCGCCCGTTCTTCAAAGTCCAGCGACTCGCAGGCGGAGAGCTTCTCCAGCAAGTCGGCCTGTGCTTGGGCATCGCCTCGCCAGATCGCACAGAGCAGCGCGCCCGAAAGCACGGCCGGCTCCTGAGGCGCGGTGCGGACCAGCGACTGGAATTTGGATTCGGCCAACAGGATCTGGTTGCTCTGCAGCAGTCCGGCGGCCTCGTCGAAGCGTTCGCCCCAGGGTGCGTCGGCGGGACGTTCCCGCAGGCTTGGCAAGGTTTTGAGCAGCTGGTTGAGGTTGGGCGAGCCATTGAGTTCGTCGATCACACGCTCGGCCGTGTTGCCGGCTTCGTAGCCGCGGGCCGAGATCGCCAGCGTCGCGTAGACGCGACTGGTCAGGACCACGCCGTTCTGAGCCAGCGCCAGGGAGAGCACCGAGGCGACATCCAAGACGAACGAATCGACCTGTTCGCCCGATTCGGTCAACGCTTGCAACAGCGATTCGGTGGCGGCCGACAGGTCCCCTTTGAAGACCTGGGCGGCGGCCCGCTGGGTCAGGGCCAAGGGGTTGGCAGGCTGCAAGCGGATGAAGCGTTCGGCATTTTCGGCCAGCGAGTCATATTCGCGCAAGTCGAGCAGTAACCGTCCCTTGACCGCCAGGGCCCACGCCGCGGCGGGGTGGGTGTCCAGCACCTGGTTGAGGCGGTCGAGGGCGGCGACCAGCTGCCCCCCGTTGATCATGGTCATGATCCGTTCCATGTCATGGATCGAATCGTGGCACTTGCAGAACTTAATTTTCTTGGCGCTGCCACAAGGGCATAACGCGTACATGTCCACGGTCATAAGGGGAACCGCCTCCGCGGTGGTAGCTGCGAGCGAGGAACAGAAGAACTCGGCAAAATCGAGGGGAGCCAGCCACCGCCGCCCGGACGGATGGTCCGCGGCGTCAATCGCCGCTGCGGCCGCTCCCTCTGAAACCTTAACAAAGCGAGCCGAGGGCGACGACCCACCCTCCGCCGCCTCGTCGCCCCGCCGCTGGCGCGCTAAACTCGTCGCCGTGCCCCTGGCGCGCTAGAATCGAGGAGTGCCCAGCTGGCAGGAAGGGTTCGTCCGCCCCCCTCCCTCGTCGGCTCGCCGGCACGAGCTTTCGCCGTCACTCGCTGTGTTCCCCATTTTTTCCGCTGGCACCATCGCGGCGACGCGATCTCTCATGAGTCTAGAAATCATCCCCTACCCGCATCCCACGCTGCGGTATCGCAGCAAGCCGATCAAGCGCGTCGATCGAACGCTGCGGGCCCTGGCCGACGAGATGCTCGAGCTGATGTACGAGGCCCAGGGGGTCGGCTTGGCGGCCAACCAGGTCAACCTCCCGCTGCGGATGTTCGTGGTGAATCCGACGGGAATCCGCGGGGAAGGGGAGGAAATGGTGCTCTTGAATCCGGAGATCCAACGCCCCAAGGGGAACGAGGTCGATCGCGAAGGTTGCCTGAGCCTGCCCCAGATCTACGGACCGGTAAAACGTCCCAAGCAGATTCGGCTGAGCGCTTATGACATCCGCGGCAACGCGATCGAGCAGACCGTCGATGGGTTTTTGTCGCGGGTGCTGCAGCACGAATACGATCACCTCAACGGCGTCCTGTTTTTCGATCGGATGAGCGACGAAGCGGCCCGCGAGCTGGGCGACGAACTGGACGAGCTAGAGACTGAATTTCGTAGTCGCCAGGAAACAGGGGCGATCCCCAGCGATCACGAGCTGATCGCCCAACTCGCCGAATGGGAAACGCGTTATGCCTGAAGCGGAATCCTCCGAGCCGGCTTCGTTGGCCGTCGTCTTGATGGGCACCGGGCCCTTTGCCGTGCCGGCCTTTGAAGCGATCCGGGCCGCCGGCTATCCGATTCGCCAAGTGATTACGCGGCCGCTACGGGGGG
Source organism: uncultured Pirellulaceae bacterium (assembly GCA_964400585.1). GTDB lineage: Bacteria > Planctomycetota > Planctomycetia > Pirellulales > Pirellulaceae > CAYNVI01. The sequence continues at coordinate 4,904 of CAYNVI010000375.1, forward strand.
GCAAAAGTCGTCGGCCGCCGCCTCCCCCGCCGGTCCGCCGCTGGGCCGAGGCGCACCAGCTTCCGCTCGCAGATCCCGCCTCGATCAACGCCCCGGAAGGTTTGCAGTTGGTGCGGCAAGCGGCGGCGGAGCTGTTTGTCGTGTGCGACTACGGGCAGATCCTCAAACAGGAGCTGTTGGAAGTCCCCCCGCGAGGCGGCATCAATCTGCATGGTTCGTTGTTGCCTGCCTACCGCGGGGCGGCGCCCGTGCAGTGGGCGATGCGGCAGGGCGAGGCGGTGACGGGCGTATCGGTGATCCACATGACCCCGCGTCTCGATGCCGGGCCCGTGCTGGTCACCCGCAAGTTGTCGATCCGCGACGAGGAGACCGCCGGGGAGCTGGAGGCACGTCTGGCCGAGGAGGGCGTGGAGGCGACGCTCGAGGCGCTGCGGT
>CAYNVI010000376.1:0-5321 GCA_964400585.1 uncultured Pirellulaceae bacterium
CAAGACCGAGCTGTGGACGCGGCAGCAGCAAGTCGCGCAGGCCGGCTTCGCGAATCGTCGCACCCAGCAGCGGCTGGAAGTGGGGGATGCCAACGCAGGGGATTTGGCGCAGACCGAATTGGCGCTGGAAAATTTCCGGGCCAGCCTGCTCGCTTCCCGCGCCGATGTCCTGCAGCGGCAGGCGGCCTTGCTGAATATCCTCGGTTTGCCGCCCTACGAAGCGGTACGGATGATCCCTGTGACGCCGATGATCGAGCGGCCGATGACGATCGATTGGTCGGCGATCAATGAGCTCGCGGCACGGCAACGGCCCGACATTATTGAGCTGAAGCTGATCTTGGAGGCGGACCAACAACGCTTGCTGCTGACCCAAAACCAGGCCAAGCCCAGGCTGGATGGAGTCGCCCTTTATCGCTGGAACGGTCTGGAGGGCGAAGTCCCGGCGGGTAACCGCATCGGGACCGAGGGGGGCGAATTTACGGACTGGGCGATCGGCGTCAACTTTTCGGTCCCCTTGGGGCTGCGGCGGGAGCGCGGCTTGCTGCGTCAACAGCAGTTGATCATTCGGCGGGACCGGGCCAACCTCGACCAGGGACTCCACCAGATGCAGCATTTGTTAGCGCTCAGCGTCCGGAATCTGGACCAATTCTATGCGCAGTACGAGCGGTTCCAGGCGGTCCGCCGCGCTGCCCGTGTCAATCTGGATCAGCAGCTCGCCCGCTACAACGAGGGGATCGTGCAATTCATCGTCGTGTTGCAGGCGATTGTCGACTGGGGCAACGCGGTCCGTTCCGCCGCCCAAGCCCTTTCCCAGTACAACATCGAGCTGGCTCGCTTGGAGCAGCAGACCGGCACCATCCTCGAATCGCACGGCATCGTCTTTTTCGAAGAACGGTTCGCCTCGATCGGACCGCTCGGACGTGGGGCGGCGGCGCACGCCTATCCCGAAGCGGTGACGCCGGGTCGAAACCGGCCGCGGTACGCCGCGGGACAACAGCCCTCGGAGGAGTCCTTCGAGCTGGAAGATCCGCTCGAGTCGCAGCGAGCGACCGAGACGCTGCCGCCGGGACCGCCGCTCGATCTCGACGCGCCGGTCGAGTTCGAATCGCTCGAGGACGCGGCGAGCGAGGGCGCGACGAGCGGGGAAAGGCCGGCCGAAGCGAGCGATGCCTCGCTGCCACCCGCCCGCTCGAGCCGCTTTCGGGAGCTGTTGCGCCGCGGCTTCCGGCGGTGAGCCTGTCCCGCTAGCCCCGCGGGGGTCAGGGGATCCCGCGGACAATGGCCGGCCCGAGCCGGGTCGTCAGCCAGACGGGCAACTGCTGCCAAAGTTTGACCAGGCGTTGTTTTCCGGCATCTTCGGGGGAACCGCGACGGACATAGTATTGCCAGACGGCCGGCGAGGGGATGGCACCCCATTGCCGTTTGAAGCGATAGGTTCCGCTCCCTTCGCTGCTGCGTCCAAAGTCAAATTGTTGGCTCCCCCGTTCGATGCCGCGTTGTAACAGGTGCCAGTACATCAGCATGTTGGCACCCGTGTGATTCCAGCGGCGGAGGCTACTGGCACTCGGCACTTCGGTGACCCCGCCGCCGTGGACGAGCAGCGCGGCGGCGATCGGGCGGCCGCGGCAGGCCACGGTGCAGACTTCGGCCTCCTGGGCGAATTCGCGCAGGATCCAGCGGAACAGCTGTTTGGGGAAGACCGGCGTTCCCAGGTCACGCATGTTGTGCGCGAAGATGCCGTAGAAGTCATCGAGCCACTCCGGGCCTCCGAACTGCACCGTCAGGCCGTGCTCCGTCGCCCGCTTGATCTGGCTCCGCAGTTTCGACTTGAAGGAGCGGCGGAGGGTGTCGACCGAATCGGGGAGCGGCAAGCGGAGGTGGACTTTGTCGGTGCGTTGATGGTTCAACTGGGGGTGTGGCACCGGCCGCTCGTGCCGCAGTTCGAGATAGCGAACATCCAACCGATCGGCCAGCTCGCAGGCGGCATCCACCAGACGGCGGGCGGTCGCTTCGTCTTCGGCCCACACCCCGCCGGTATTCAGGTAAGGGAGGCTGATCAAGAAGCGACCGAAAAAGGGGCCGCTGACCAAGTGCAAGGGGAGCATCCCCCGTAGTTCGCCATCGTGCCGACATTGCAACAGATGAACCGGCTGCCGCAGCCCGCGGGCGATGCTGGTGATCCAGGCGGCCCGGTGTCCGTTGAGGCGCGGATAGGGGGGGGCCGACTGTGGCATCGGTGGGTCGATCAGGGCCGCCGGCCAGGCGACATGTTCGATCTGCAGGCCAGGCATGCGGCGGGACCCGAGCGGGAGGAACCAACCCCCACCACGATCATGGTGCGGAGGGCGGTTTCACGTCTGGCAAGTTGCGTACCGCTGCCGGCAAGTTGTCAGCCGCCCGCCACCCTTGCGCGCCTCGCCGGCGGACAGGCCGGCGCCGGAAAACTGCCTCGGGAGCCGTTCGTCCCGCGGGCGGAACGATTCCTTAAGGCGTTGACGGTCGCTCCCCCCCAGGTTCCGAAGTCCCCGCTGCAGAGCATCCCGAAGCGACGAACTCCATGTCGCTTTCTGCCCGCGTTTCCTGCCCCGCGGAAGCAGGCGGCGTCTCCGGTCGCGACCGATCGGCTCGCCGCCCACGACAGGCCGCGCAGTCGCAGTCCTCGATATGGGGCGCTCGCGAGATCAGCACGCCGAGGACGAGGGTGGCCACCACCAGGAGGGCTGCCAGCCCGAACAGTGCAGGGATCATTGCGAACGACTCCAAGAGCAAAGGGGGATCCCCAAAGGATTCCGGGACGGCTGCCCGCAGCCACCGGTAGTGGTCCTCTACCAGCGGTCGTGCTGTGCCGTCAGAGCACGAAAGGATCAATCTAGCACACTCGGACCCCCGTTCAACCATTCTTGGGAGGGGGTGGTGGAAGCAACGGCCAGCTTTCGGCCGCGGCGGAAAAACCGACGCAGCGCCGCGCAAACGGTATGGATTCCCTCACTTTAGGAGGGATTATCCACGTCGGTCGGGTGGTTTTTGATCGCCTCTCAAGCGACTTTGGCAACCCGTTTGCGTCAAGCGGTTCCCTATCGGGAGATGTTTTTGGATGGTGCTATGGAGGGGTTTCTCCAGATGGGCACCGATCCGCTCCTGAGCTGGTCGACAGCAGCTCGTTCCTGCGTTTTAGCCAGGGATTCGTGCTGCGAAATCAGCGGAAGGGAACCTCGTCGCCGGGTGGTGAGAGAATCTTGGGTTTACTTCCATAGATTGCTTGACACCCCTTGTTTTGAGGGTAAAACGGCCGCCGTGCTGCATTTCCCCTCGAGTGGTTGGCTTATGCCACCCAAAGGGGCGAAGCACGCGCGCTCCCGGGGAAACGTTTGCCGGGGAGACGCGATCTCGCCGGCGCACCGGTGGCCGGCGAAATCGGAAGCCTCTGCTTCCGTGGCGATACTCAGAGGGAGAGCGACGCTGTGGCAATGCGCAATCGAAGGGCTCGACAGGGTTCGCGGACGTCCGGGCAGGGCCGCCCGGGGCGGCGTCCTTCCGTCCCCGCGGCGCCGGGTCGGCGCGCGGCGGGGCGAAGGGGGATCCGGGGGATTGAGCATCGAGCCGAGCGGGGCGCGGAGCCGGCGCTGGCGGACTGGTCGCTGGAGACCGCCTGCCGGCGCCACGGCGGCCTGGGGTTGGGTTGGGTCGCGATCCTTCTGTTTGCCTATTGGCCGACCTTCCGCTGGGTCGAAGAGGCTTGGCGGACCGAACCCGATTATTCGCACGGCTACCTGGTGGTGCCGCTAGCCGGTTTGCTTTGCTGGCACCGTCGCGATCGTTTTCCGGGAATCCGTGGCCGGGTGAGCTGGGGTGGGCTTGGCTTGATCGGCTTGGCCCTGGCAATGCGTCTGACGAGCCGGCTGGTCTATGCCGATTTTCTGGACGGTTGGTCGCTGCTGCCTTTGCTGGCCGGGGCGGTTTGGCTGCTCTGGGGGCCGGCGGCGTTTCGCTGGGCCTTACCACCGATCGCTTTTTTGGGGCTGATGATCCCTTTGCCTTACCAAGCCGAAAGCCTGCTCAGCTGGAAATTGCAAGGCGTGGCGACCGAGCTGAGTACGGGCTTGCTGCGGGTGCTTGGTCAGCCGGCGGTGGCCGAAGGGCACGTCATTTGGGTGGAAGCGGAGCGGTTGTTGGTCGAGCAGGCCTGTTCGGGGATGCGGATCTTTATCGGGGTGGCGGCGTTGGCGTTCTTTTGGGCGGCGATGGTGCAACGCAGTTGGCTCGATCGGGTCGTGTTGATGATGGCGGTGGTCCCGCTGGCGGTCTTCGTCAATGCGGTGCGGATCACGGCGGTCGGCATCCTTTACCAGTGGGTCGATGCGGCGGCCCGCCGGCAGGCGATTCATGATCTCTCGGGCTACATGATGATCCCCCTGGCATTCGTCCTGCTGTGGCTGCTGAAACGCTACTGGGAGCATCTCTATCGCCCCGTCGATCGTCTCTCGGCCAAAGATCTTGTGAGCGGTTCCGCGTCGTAGCGGAGGCGTCGAAGCGTCGCGAGGGTTCGCCCGGCGAGTTTGCGCCGGCCGATGTTGCTTGGTTCTGTTGAGGGAGAGGAGTCAGATGGGGACATCTTCAGCGAGCGGTCCGCGCAGTGGATCCGCTTCGGTCGAAAGGGGGGCGGAAGCCGTCAACCCGATCGATCCCCGTGTCTTGGGAGTCACCTTTCGCCGCTGTTGGCCTTGGGCCGTTCCCCTGGGATTGCTCTTGGCCAGCGTCGCGGCGTTGGTCGTGCTGCAACTGTTCGTCCCGGTTTATCGCGCTGCCCATTTGTTGGAAGCGAATCATGACTATGTGGTGTTCGAAGGGGTGATGCCCAAAGTGGACGACCTGGCGCGTTCGGAAAAGCCGCTGTTATTGAATCCGATCGTGGTCGATCCGGTATTGGCCGATCCCGCCTTGCGTTCGGCTCCTAGCCTGGCGGATCCCGCGACCGCGGAAGCCAACCTGCGGGGCAACCTTTCGGTCTCAAGTGCGGGGGGACGCGGTCGCTTGGTGGTCCATTACGACGACCGCGACCCGGCGTCGGCAGCCCGCGTCTGCAACGCCGTGGTCGAATCGTACTTGCGTCAACGCGATGCGATCGACCGCTCGCGGATCAGCAACTTGGAACGCTGGCTGGAGCCAGAAATCGAGCGCTGGGAACAACAGGTTGGGATCAAACAACAGAATGTTCAGCGATTGACCGAACAGACGCTCGGCTACGCGCCGGGCCAGCGGATCGCCGCGTTAGAAAACCAAAGTGATGTGACGCTGCTGGGGGACATGCGGGCGCAGATCGC
>CAYNVI010000377.1:0-5307 GCA_964400585.1 uncultured Pirellulaceae bacterium
TCAACCACACGGCTACGAACCCGAGACGCTCGATCAACGTCCGATCGAGGACGCCTTCGTCGATCGGTCGGGGAGGCCGTCGATAAAGCGACCGTTCGCCTCGCTCGAACCCCAGCGCGACATCGGCGATGCCGTTGGTGACCACGTTGCACCAGAGGATTTGGGCGGGCAACAACGGCAGGGGCCAGCGGAGGGCCAGCGACGAAAGGATGATCAGCACGTCGGCCGCCCCGGTGCTGAGCAAGAAGAACGTGGCCAGCCGAATATTGCGAAATGCGGTGCGGCCTTCTTCCACCGCCGCGTAAACGCTGGAGAAGTTGTCATCGGTGATCACCATGTCGCTGGCTTCCTTGGCGACATCGGTGCCCGTTTGCCCCATCGCCGTGCCCAGGTGGGCATTCTTTAACGCCGGCGCGTCATTGACCCCATCGCCGGTGACCGCGACGATCTGATCGCGGGCCTTGAGCCGATTGACAATCCGCACTTTGTGGTCGGGTTTGACGCGGGCGAACACATTCGTCTCTGCCAGCCAAGCGTCGAGTTCTTCTGCGGAGAGGCTTTCCAGTTCCTGCCCGGTATGCGCGGTCGATTCGCGATCCTGATCGCCGGGAAAGCGATCCAGGTGCACTTGGCGGGCGATCGCCGACGCGGTCGCCGCATGATCGCCGGTGACCATGATCACGCGGATGCCGGCCCGGTGACATTTGTCGACCGCTTCGACCGCCTCGGGCCGGGCCGGGTCGCGGAGGCCCGTCATGCCGACGAACGTCAGGCCCTGGGGGGCGTCGCCGTGAATCGATTCAGCCGCCTCTTCTCCGTGTCCCACGGCCATCGCGAGCACGCGTAAACCGTTTTCGGCGAGCCGCTGATTCCAGTCCTCAAGCCATTGCCGATCGAGCTCCTTCCGCTCGCCTTCGCGCCCTTCTTCGCCGGCCTGCAGCAGGTGCGAGCACATCTCCGCGATGCGCTCAGGAGCCCCTTTCACCAGGACCAACTTGTCCCCCGAGCCGTCCTCATGCACGGTTGCCGAAAACCGCTGTTCGGTTCGAAAAGGGACTTCATCAACCTGCGGGTAACGTGCTTGCAACGCTTCTCGCGACAAGCCCACCCGCTCCGCTGCCAGCAAGAGGGCGATCTCCATCGAGTCGCCTTTGCCCGTCGGTTCCTGATCGCTCGCCTCCTCGGATGTTGTCTCCTGCTTCAGCTCGGCCGTGTTGTTCAACGCACCGACCAGGAGCGTTTGGAAGAGCGGCGATGCTTCCTCAAGCTCCAGCTCGTGATCCAGATCGTGCTCGGCTTCTCCGGCGACGAGGCGTTCAACTTTCATCCGGTTCTGGGTCAGCGTGCCCGTCTTGTCCGAGACAATCACGCTGCAACTGCCTAAGGTTTCGACGGCGGGTAAGTGCCGAATCACCGCGTTGCGTTGGGCCATGCGGCGGACGCCGACCGCTAAGGCGACCGTCATCACCACGGGCAGGCCTGCCGGAATCGCTGCGACCGAGAGCGAGACCGCCAGCAAGAACATTTCGCTGACGCTCCGGCCCATCGCGATGCCGATGCCGAAAGCGATCACCGCGATGATCAAAATGATTCCCGCGATCCACTTGGCGAGCCGATCCATACGGCGTTGCAGCGGTGTCTTGACATCCTCGGCGTGGCGGATTTGTTCGGCGATCTGACCAAGCTCGGTTCCCGCCCCGGTGGCGACCACGATCCCTTCCCCTCTTCCCGAGGTGACGGCGGTGCCCATGAACGCCATATTGGCTTGATCGGCAGGCGGCAGATCTTCCTCCGCCTGCTCGAGCGTCTCGTCGGATTTCGCCGCCGGGACCGATTCGCCGGTCAAAGCCGCCTCGTTGGCTTGCAGCCCGTCAACGCGCGTCAACCGGATGTCGGCCGGAACGACTTCGCCTTGGTCGAGGAGGACGATGTCTCCGGGCACCAACCGATCGGCGTCGAGCTGCTGCTGCGCGCCCTCTCGGCGAATGGTGGCTTTCGGGGAGACCATCGCCATCAACGACTGCACGGCCGATTCCGCTTTGTATTCTTGGATGAAGCCGATCGTTGCGTTGACCAGCAAGACCAAGCCGATCACGATCGCGTCCCCAAAGCTTTGGATCGCCAGGGTCACCACCAGGGCGGCGATGAGGACGTAGATCAACGGGTCGGTGAATTGGTTCCATAAGACCGCCCACGCACTCACTTCGTTGTCGCTGCGAATGGAATTGGGGCCGTGCTCGTCGAGGCGGCGTTGAGCGTCCTGGGACGATAAGCCTTCCGGGCGGGTGTCGAGACGCGCCCGAACTTGTTCGACGTCGGTGCTGTAAAAGGGCTCAGGCATGACGGGGATTACGAAGTGAGAGGGGCCGAGTGAGCGGGCCGTACTGCATCAGGGGCCGCGCTGCCCCTCCGCTTTCCCTGCGTTTCGCAAGCGCCGTGCCAAAACGCCGCCCTGGTTCCGCTGGGCGGTCCCGCTGCCGGCCTAATTTTGCCAAAGCGGCGCGCCCCTTGCACTAGGCTGCGGCCATGTCACCGATTATCACCTTCACCGTCAACCCGACGATCGACCGCAAGGCGGACGTGGACCGCGTCGTGCCGGAATCGAAGCTCCGTTGTCATGATGAACGGATCGATCCCGGCGGCGGAGGCTTGAACGTCGCCTCGGCGATCAACGAACTGGGCGGCGAAGCGACCGCTTACTTCACCCGCGGCGGGGTCGTCGGGGGCGTGCTGCAGCGATTGCTGGACGACCGCGGCGTCCTGAATCAGGCGATCGAGATCGAGGGAAACACGCGGGAAAACGTGATCATCAACGAATCCGAGACGGGGCAGCAATTTCGTTTCGGCATGCCCGGTCCCCGCTTGAGCGAACGGGAACAGTCGGCGTGCCTCGAGGCAATCGAGGCGCTCGCCCCGGTCCCCTCGTTCTTGGTGCTCAGTGGCAGCCTGCCGCGTGGGGTGCCGGCCAACTTCTATGGTCGAATCATCGAAGCGACGGAACATCGCTCCAAGGTCATTTTGGACACCGGCGGGAAGGCCTTGGAAGAAGGCGTCGCGCAATCCGTCTTTCTCCTCAAGCCGAACCAACGCGAACTCGGGCAGTTGGCCGGCAGGGAGATCGAAAGCGATCAAGAGGCTCGTGACGCAGCCAAGCAGCTGATCGATCGCGGCAAAGTGGAAGTGGTCATGGTGTCGCTCGGCCGCGGCGGCGTGATGCTGGTGACCGCGGATGCGGAGCACCGGATCAACGCCCCCACGGTGAAGATCCGGAGCAAAATCGGGGCGGGCGATAGCACGGTCGCCGGCACCGTGCTGGCCATTCAGCGGGGCCAATCCCTCGCCGATGCGGCCCGCTTCGGCGTCGCTTGCGGCAGCGCTGCGGTGATGACCGAAGGCACCGAATTGTGCCGTCGGGAGGATGCCGAACGCCTGTACGCCGAGTTAAAAAATCCCAACTGAAAGCATCATGACGCATCCCTGGAAAGACGTGCCGATGGGAGATCGCTCGCCGCAGATCGTCAACACGGTGATCGAAATCCCGCGCGGCTGCGGGGTCAAGTACGAACTGGACAAAACGACCGGGATGCTTGCTCTCGACCGCGTGTTGCACTCGGCCGTGCACTTTCCTGCCAACTACGGCCTGATCCCGCAAACTTGGGCCGAGGATGACGATCCGCTCGATGTGCTTGTCTTGTGTCAGTTCGCGGTGCAACCGTTGACCTTGATGAAGGCCCGCCCCATCGGCATGCTCACGATGGTCGATGAGGGCAAGAACGATCACAAGATCATCGCCGTCGCCGTCGAAGATCCGGAGTACAACGCGTACGAAACGATCGACCAGCTGCCGCAGCATCGGTTGGAGACGGTAGCCCGCTTCTTTCGCGACTATAAAAGGCTCGAGCAAGTCGAGGTGGATGTGCGGACGTTGCAGCCGGTCACCGTCGCCCACGACGTGATCAATGCCGCGGGGGAACGTTTTCGTGCGCTTTGAAACGCAGCGGAAGGGCCCCCTTTTTTTTCAAAACTCCCGACGGTGAACAGCCGAGTCGGTCGCGGTTGGCCCGTTTCGATAACGAGCATGAGCACCGTTTCACTGAGCACGAGCACGATCTCTTGCCCGCCTGCAGCGGTGTTTCCCGGGACGATCCGATTCCTTGGGCGGGGCGCTGCCCGGCTAGTCCCGCTCCCAACGGACCGCCAGCATCCGGGCGGCGACGAGGAAGACGAAGCCGCAGAGGGTGAGCACGGCCAGTTGCGGACCGAGCGAGGCGACGGGGAGCTCACGCCAAAAGACTTTGTCGTAGCCATCGAGCGCCCAAGCGTTGAAGGTCCACTGCCCGGCACGACGCAACGGTTCGCTCATCACGTACCGCGGCACCATCGACCCCCCGAGTGCGCTCATCGTCAGTACCAGGATCACCGACAACCCGTTCAGCTGGCCGCGACTGCGGCAAAGGGTCGCCAGCAGCAATCCGAAACTGCTGGCCGCGCCGGCCGTGACCGCGGTGATCAACAGGAACCCATCGAGGTGCCCCCAGAGGTCGACACCGAAGACGCATTGCCCCCACAGGAACATCACCGTGGTTTGCAAGGTCCCCAGGCCGGTCAGGTAGATCCATTTGCCAAGCAGTAACTGGTCCATCGTCATCCCGGTCGTCAACAACCGGCCCAATGTCTGGCTCTCCTGTTCCTCCAGCAACACGCCTCCTCCTCCGGTAGCGCCGAACAGCAGGAACATTACGGCGATGCCTGCCGCATACATACTGACGACCGGATTCGTCTTCCCGGCGGCCATCACGTCGATCACTTCGATCTCCGGCAACCGGAGGCCAGCGGGAGGCGGCCCCGGCCCGGCCGACGACGGTTCGCCGGGAGGCCCGGTCAACGGTTCGGCGGAGGGTTCGGAGGGTGGGCGGCGCGCCTGTACGACCTGCTTCGGCTGATCGTTCTCGGACGGCTGCGGGAGGCTCGGCGACGAGTCCTCTGCTTCGGGAAAGACCAATTTCGGGAAGCCGCTGACGGCTTCTTGATCGGCCATCAAGAGGGCTCGCTGGACCACCGCGCGGGCGACCTGGCTGGCAACCTGGTCGGAGGCATCACTGAGGACTCGGGCGGCCAAGCGATCTTCGTCGCGCCGGAGGACAATCGCGATGGTCGCCCGTCCCCGCCGCACGGCCCGCTCCGCGCGACGGACCGCCCGGACGCCCAGCGGCGCTTCCTCGGTGACTTCGGCGGGCCCTTCCAACAACCGCAGCCCGGCGGTCGCTTGCAAGGCTTCGACCGCGCGACGACTCGCGGCGTCCCCCA
>CAYNVI010000378.1:0-5293 GCA_964400585.1 uncultured Pirellulaceae bacterium
GCGACCGAGTTGCTCGGACACGTCCGCAGCGACGACATCCTGGAATTTGGCCTGATCCCCGAACTGGTCGGACGCCTGCCGGTCGTCAGCAACCTGGAACCGCTCGGCGTCGACGGGTTGGTGCGGGTGATGAAGGAGCCCCGCAACGCGTTGACCAAGCAGTACCAGGCACTCTTTGAGATGGAGAGCTGCGAGCTGAACTTCACCGACGGCGCCCTCGCCCAGATCGCTCAGCGGGCGATCGACAAGGGCGTCGGGGCGCGGGGGCTGCGAGGCATTTTGGAAGAGATCATGCTCGACATCATGTACGAACTGCCCGACCAGCCCGAAGGGACGGTTTATAACATCGATGAAAGTGTGGTGGCCGGTGCGGGAAAGGTGATCCCGATGCCGCAAAGTAAAAGCGCTTAGGTTCCCCCCCCTGCGTCGCTGATCCGCGGTGACGATCACGCCCGGGCTGTTCGCAGCCCGGGCGTTTTTTTTGTGTTGTGGGTCTGCAGGATCCTGCCGGGCCGAGCAGTGAGGGGTGGATTTCGCCGGGGCGGGCCCCCCGCGGCTCGGTCACCTCCGCCCGGAAGCAGAGCTCGCGTGGCTACTCGGCCAGCTCGCGGAGGAGCTCGATGCCGCGCTGCAGCGTCTCGTCGCTGGCGGCGTAGCTGAGCCGGAAGTGCGTATCGCGGCCGCTGAAGATGCTGCCGGGGATGATCAGCAGCCCCCGCGCGATCGCCCGTTCGACAAAGGCGGTCGCGGTTCCCGCGGGGACGCGGGGGAAGGCATAGAAAGCGCCGCCGGGAGTGACCAGTTCGTAACGATCCGCGAGTCCCTCGACGACCCGATCGCGTTTCTGCCGGTAGGCATCGATGTGGGGTGTCAGGTCGGTGTCGATCGCTTCCAGGCCCGCCCACTGGGCCGGCTGGGGCGCGCAGACGAACGTGTACTGCTGCAGCTTCAGCATGGTGTTGATCACCTCGGCCGGACCGTGGACGTAGCCGACGCGCCAGCCGGTCATCGCGTGGCTTTTGCTGAAGCCATCGATCACGATCGTGCGGGCGTTGAATTCCGCCGGTGAGCGGAATTCGCCATCGTAGTGAAACGAGCGGTAGATCTCGTCGGAGACCAAGGCGATGTCCCGTTGGGCGGCCAACTCGGCGAGCTCCCGGAGTTCTTGGGCGGTCGCGGTCACGCCGGTTGGATTGGCGGGGCTGTTGACGATGATCATTTTGGTGCGGGGGGTGATCGCATCGGCGACCCGTTGCACGTCGATGCGGAAATCGGGATAGGTCTCCAGGGCGACCGGCACGCCGCCGACCATCTGCACCAGGGCGGGATACATGACGAAGTAGGGGTCGAAGAAGATCACCTCGTCGCCCGGATCGACCATCGCCAGCATCGCCAGCAGCAGCCCTCCGCTGGTCCCGCTGGAGACAAACAGTTGGCGGTCGGGATGGCCGTAACGCTGATCGATCTCCTGCTGCAAGCGTTCCCGTAACGGGCCGATCCCTTGGGTGGGGGAATAAGCGTTCTTACCGCTACGGATCGCTTCGATGCAAGCTTCTTGGACGCGTGCGGGAACCTCGAAGTCGGGTTGCCCGATCGACAGGTTGATCGGGTCGGTCAGTTGGGCTGCCAAGTCGAAGACGCGGCGAATCCCACTGCTGTCGAACGCTTCGGTCCGTTTGGCGATCCAGCGACTCATCGAGGGCTCTCCCGAGCGGGGTGGTGGTGCAAGCGGGGTGGAACGTTTGGTACGGTAACGTTTTCTGGACGGAAGAGGTAGCGGAGCGGCGGAAGCCGAGTTGCCCGGGCCGTCGTCCCTTGAACAGGCATGCCGGATGGCCGATGCGCGCGACCCTGAACCGGTGATCGTGGTGACCGCGGTGATCTCGCGTTATCCCCTCGCCCGCGATTGGGCGATCGACCGGTTGCGTGGTCGCTTCGGCGCGTTGCTCTGCCAGAGCGATCCGCTGCCCTTTACCGCCAGCGGCTACTACACGGCGGCGATGGGCCCCGAGCTGGAGAAGGTGCTGGTCGACTGCCGCCAACCGGCGGATCCGGCGGGGCTGGCCGACTGGAAAGTGGAAACCAATCGCTGGGAAAGCGAATTCGCCGCGGCCTGCCGCGCGGGGACCTACCGGGATTCCCGCGGAGCGCCGATCACGGTTCCCCGTCCTTTGAATCTCGATTGCGGCTACGTGACGCAGGCCAAGTTGGTGTTGGCCACGACCAAGGACCGCGACCATCGCATCTACTTGCGCGAGGGGATCTTCGCCGAAGTAACGCTCAGTTACACCCGTAAGCGGTGGGTCGACCATCGCTGGACCTACCCCGACTATCGCGACGAGGCCGTGCTCCGCTTTGCCGAGCGTTGCCGGCGGCATCTGCGGGAGCAGTTGATGCACAGTGGGCAGTGGCGGGCGCAGCCGCAAGCGGACGTCCCTCCGCTCGACTGAGCCGTCCACCGGCTGTGTCTGGCTGGCGGGGCGGGGCAGGGGAGGGCGTCTGGAAGCGAGGGTCGGTTTCGAGGACACTGGAGGCCGCTCCGCCCGCTTTCCTCGTTTTGCTCCAGGCTGCTCCTTGGATTCTCGGACCACGCTCGCCGCGCTGCTTTTGCTGGTCAGCTTCCTGCCGGCCCTGCTGTTGGCTTGGTTGGCGCTCTTTCCGGTCCGTCGCTGGGCGGCTCGGTTAGGGCTGCTGGACCAGCCCGGGGCGCGCAAGGTCCACACCGTGGCGACGCCGTTGGGAGGCGGCCTGGGGATCTGGTTTGGGATTGTCGGGACCTTCGCGGCCGGCACGGCGGCGGTGGCGATCGCCCGCCAAACGGCTTGGTTGGACGCCCGCTTGCCGGCGGCGGTGACCACTTCCTACGAGGCGATCTGGTCGCGGGCCGGCGAGCTATGGGGGTTGTTGGCGGCGGCGACCGTGCTGACGCTGCTGGGATTCTTGGATGATCGCCGCGGCTTGCCGGCGCTGCTCCGCCTGGTCGTCCAGTTCATGGTGGCCGGCGGGGTCGTCTGGGGACTCGGCTACGAACTGACCGCCTTCATTCCGGTTCCCTGGCTGACCAAGGGGCTGTCGCTGATCTGGATCGTCGCCGTGATCAACTCGTTCAACATGCTCGACAACATGGACGGCTTGAGCGGAGGAGTGGCAGCGATCGTGGCCGGGATGTTGGCTGCGGTGATGTTGACCACGCCCGATCCGGCGTCCCATCAACCGCAGATCCTGGTCGCCGCCTTGCTGTTGGTGGTGGCGGGGGCCCTGGTCGGGTTTCTCTTTCACAATCGCCCGCCGGCAAAGATTTTCATGGGGGACGCGGGAAGTTATCTGGTCGGTTTTTTGGTGGCCGTTTCGACGCTGCTGGCCACCTATGCCGGATACCGGGAGGTCGAGCGTCCTCATGCGGTCTTCGCTCCGCTCTGTGCGATGGCGGTGCCCCTGTACGATATGGTGACCGTGCTGTGGATCCGTCTCCGCGAGGGGCGTAATCCTTTGGTGGGCGATAAGAGCCACCTGTCGCATCGCTTGGTCGAGCTGGGACTGAGCAACGGGCAGGCGGTATTGACGATCTATCTGATGACGGCGACTTGTGGATTGGCCGCCTTGTTATTGGGGCAGGTCGGGGGGCTCGCTGCCTGGTTGGTCGGAGGCATTGTCGCCTGCATGTTGATCTTGATCGCCATTTTGGAATCGACCGGTTGGCAAAAAGACGAGCGATAAAAGGCGTCTCTTCCGCGAGGTCTGCGGCCGCGGCTGCCCCGTCCGGGTCCCGTCCCGAGCCGTCGCGGCCGTCCGCTTCCTCCGGCTTTGGGGGGCGGTTCGCCCAGGGAGCGGTGGGAGTGCTCGCGGCGCTGCTCGTCTATGCCCTCCATCACCCGGCCGATAGCGTCGCGGTCGAGCTCGGTCAGGCGGTCTACTTCTGCGGGGCGGCGTTGCTATTTTCCTGGCTGGCCTGGCTGGCACGACCCACGCGGGCCGGCCAGGGCTGGCCCCACGCCGCCGGCTGGGTCGAGCTCAGCCTGGGGGGACTGGCCGGCTGGATGGCGTTGGCTTGTGCGGCCCATGCCGGCGAAGCGAACTTGCGGATGGCGGTCAACGAGCTGTGGGTCTGGGTGGCCGCCGCGGTGGTGACCGGTGTCCGGCGAGGATTGGTTCAAGCGAGGCCGCGGGAGGCGATCCTGTTCTTGATCATGGCACTGAGTTGTGGTTTGGCCGTGCACGGGGCCCACCAGGTGACGGTCAGCCTGCCGGCCGACCGGGCCCGCTTCCAGGCCGATCCCGAGGCGGTTTTGCAGGAGGCTGGCATCGACCCCCGCGAAGCGCCGCCCGGTTCCGCGCAACGGATGAACTTTGCCAACCGGTTGTTCGACGGGGGACCGACCGGCACGTTTGCCCTGGCCAACTCGCTGGCCGCTCCCTTGCTGATCGGCTGGGTGCTTGTCGGCGGTGTCCTCCTTCAAGAAGGGCGCCGGCAGGCAGCGGGCGGGCAGGCAGCGGGCCGGCGGCGGGCGGCACGCGAATGGGGGTTCCTGGTGCTGGCCGGCGGAGGCTGCGTCTTGCTCGCAGGCATGCTGTTGGCGACCCATAGCCGTTCAGCGGTCGGAGCGGCGCTCTTGGCGGCCGGCGGCGTGAGTGCGTATGAGTTCGCCGTCCGCCGCCGCCAGCGGGCCGGGGGGAACGAGCTATCTCGCCCGCGCCGGCCGATGCGATGGGGGCTGGTCGCGGCGGCGGGTCTGCTGGTGGGCATCGCGGGGATCTTCTGGCTTGCCTCGCGCAAGGAGTTACTGGAACGCGCCCTCCCCTCGCTTTGGTTCCGTTTTCAGTACTGGCGATCGACCTGGGAACTGGCGATCGATTCCCCCTGGTTCGGTTGCGGCCCCGGCAATTTTCAGGCGGCTTATGAAGCCTACCGCGACCTTTCGGCCAGTGAGCAGGTGGCCGAACCACACAACTGGTTGATGGAGACGCTGGCCGCGGGCGGCTTTCCGGCGGCGCTGTGGCTGTTGGTGGCGATCGGTTGTCTCGGGCGGGCCGCGGCAAACCGGTCGGCGAGCCCAGCGGCTGGGGAGAGGGTTGGTGCCGCGCGTCCTGGGCAAGAGGGGGACGTGCCAGGCCCGGGAAGCGGATGGGTTTGGTGGGGGGCTGGCATCGGCTGGTTGCTGGTCTGGTGGATCGGCATCGCGGTCGGCTTCCTCCCCGATTTCGATGCTCAATTGCTCGCCGTCCCGGTCAGTGTTGTGCTGTTGGTGGGGATGTGGCGGTGGCGTCCGGCGGGGCTGGACTGGTACCCGCTGGT
>CAYNVI010000379.1:0-5287 GCA_964400585.1 uncultured Pirellulaceae bacterium
TCTTCGATCACTCCATCGGGGCAACGTGCGGTGACGCGGAAGCCGGTGGCGACTTCGTCGATCGCCATGTGGTGGCGGCTGCTGACGCGGATTTCCCCGTCGCCGTAGACGCGGCCGACCAGCGAATCGGAAACGACTTCCAAGCTGTGGCGATGATGGATGTCCTGGGCGTCGCGGTGCGGGACCGCACTCGGCAGGTCCTCGGGCAGGTGCAAGAAGAGGTTGCCCCCTTGGCTGACGTTCAACAGCTGCATCCCGGTCCCGATCCCAAAGACCGGCAACCGCCGTTCGGCAATCTCGTTGACCAGCATCCGGTCGAACCGCTCTCGCGCCGGTTCCAATTCCCGCACGCTGGGATGTTTCATGAAACCGTCGTTGCGAGGATCGAGGTCCGCTCCCCCGATCATCAGGAACCCGTCCAGCGTTTCCAGGACTGCCTGGATCGACGCCTCGTCCGGCAGCGGCGGCACAATCACCGGGATCCCGCCGGCGGCGATGACCGCGTTGTAGTAACCGGCGGCGATAAATGAGAACGCCGGGGTTTGGCGGGCAGCGTTACGAAAATCTGCGTTCAGGCCAATCAACGGTTTGCACGACATCCGAATTCCCTCTCCAGAATGCGCGTTAAAAAAAAGGCAGGAGCCGACGGTGGTTCCTGGCGGGTAAGGTGACCAGCGGCCAAGCCATGTGAAAAGAAAAGCATTGAAGAAAAGGTCGCTCGATGTTCGGCCGGAACGCGATCGTGGCCTCTGCGGGAGCCAGGCGAGCCGCCTTCAGTGCGGTCCGCGCGGGCTGCCATGGAGATCCCTGTCTCGTGCAACCGTGGTCGAATCGAAGCGGTGTCTTCCGCGACTGTTCCCTGGGTCTCCACACTGGCTCTTCGGCTGACCTCAATTCCTGAATGGCGGTCGGTCTTCTCCGCTCATTCGCGACGGTCGTGAAAGTATCGAGTACGCCGAGGATTGCAAGAAACCCCGTACATCTTGGAACCAGCGGGTTTGCTAGCACTGCAGGCAGGGCTAGCAAACATGCCCGCCCCTCGTCGCAGCCCGCCGCGCACAAGCTCCCGCGGCCGCCCGCCCGCCTGCCGCCCACCCGCGGGGCGGCTCCCCGCCTTTTTTCCGCTCCCTGGGAAAGGATCGCCGCCCCGCTAAGATGAGGCGCTGCGAGCAGGCCCTGTTCCGCCTGACTGCCCCGCGTGACCGTCCCGCTTAACCAAGACCTTTCCGCTCCTTCCCGCCTGAGAACTGCCGCCGTGCAATTTGAAAACGTCTGCCTCGAAGCGATCGGCGTCTGCCTTCCGGAGGAATGCTGGTCGAGCGAGGCGATCGAGACCCGTCTGGCTCCGCTCTACCAGCGTTTACGGCTTCCCGAAGGCCGCTTGGAACTGATGAGCGGGATCGCCGAGCGACGCGTCTGGCCCGCCGGGACGGTCCCCAGCGGACCCAGCATCCGCAGCGGCGAAGCGGCGCTCGAGGCGGCCGGTCTGCCGCGCGACCGGATCGGCTGCTTGATCCATGCCAGCGTCTGCCGCGACTTCCTGGAACCAGCCACGGCCACCCGCGTCCACCACGGCCTGGGACTCCCGCCGCAGTGCTGGGTCTACGATGTCTCGAACGCCTGCCTCGGTCTCCTCAACGGGGCGTTGCAGATCGCGAACCTGATCGAAGCGGGCGCCCTCGAAGCGGGGATCGTCGTCGGCACCGAGAACGGCCGCCCGTTGCTGGAACGCACGATCGCCCAGCTCAATGGCGACGACCGCCTGACACGGAAGACGGTCAAACCAGCATTCGCCTCGCTGACGATCGGTTCGGGCAGCTGCGCGTGGCTCTTGACGCACCGCAAGCTTTCCCAACAGGGCAGCCCGCTCGTGGCCGCGGCGGCCGAAGCCCGCACCGCCTTCCACGACCTCTGCCGCAGCGATGACGACGCAGCCGGGGCCGGCATGCAGCCGTTGATGGAGACCGATTCCGAGCGGCTGTTGCACGAAGGCGTCGCCACCGGCGCCGCCGCCTTCCAAACCTTTCGCCAAGAGACCGGTTGGTCGCGCGAACAGATCGACCGCACGATCTGCCATCAGGTCGGAGGACGTCACCGCCTGACGATGCTGGAAGCCTTGGGGATGCCCCTCGACCGCGATGTGGTGACCTACCCTTGGCTTGGGAACACCGGCTCGGTCGCCCTCCCCCTAACCCTGGCCGCCGCCGCCGCCTGGGGAGCGCTCCAGCCGGGCATGCGGGCTGGCCTATTCGGGATCGGCTCGGGGATCAACAGCGTGATGATCGGCTGCCAGTGGCAGTCGACGCCGGTCGCAGGAAACCTACCAGCCACCCCTCCCGAATTAGCGGTCAACGCCCCTTGAGTTGGTGACCGGATCCCGGGCGCGTCCAGGATCCGGTCACCACCTCCATTTGCTTCTCCGTCACCGTGCGGTGTAGCCTCCATCGATCACCAGCTCACTGCCGGTCACGAATTTCGCGGCGTCGCTGGCCAGGTAAGCAATGCCCTGGGCGATATCCTCCGGCTCACCGACATGGCCGAGGGGATGCAGGCTGTCCAGCTTTTCCCGAAACCCCTCGACCCCCTCTTCCGAATCGGCTGCCATCTGTTCGACCAGCGGCGTCCAGATGAATCCCGGATGCACCGAATTGACGCGGATGCCATCCCCCGCGTACAGCAACGCATCGGTTTTCGTCATCAATCGCACCGCCCCCTTCGAGGCATGGTACGGCGGGATATCCTCCGCACCCACGATGCCGTAAATCGAGGACAGATTGACGATGTTGCCCCCGCTCGCCTGCCGCAGATAAGGGATCGCATGTTTCGTACAAAAGAAGACGCCTTTGACATTCACAGCCATCAACCGATCCCATTCTTCTTCGCTGATCTCGTCGGTCGGTTTGTCGGCGCCGCTGATGCCCGCGTTATTGACGAGGACGTCGAGACCTCCCAGCCGCTCATGCACTTGCGCGAAGACTTCCTTTACTTGCGCTTCACTGCTGACATCCAGCTGCCAGAATTCCGCTTGTCGGCCCGCCTCCTGAAGCGCTCGGGCGACCGCCCGGCCGTCCTCTTCCACTACGTCGGTCACGGCGACGCGGGCTCCCTGCGAAGCCAAGACCTGGCAGGTGGCTTTGCCGATCCCCTTGGCGCCCCCCGTGACCACCACAACTTTCCCCTCAAGCGATGACGTCATCCAAATTTGTTCCTTTCGCCCTCTGGCAGTCTCCGCCAGCTGGCAGTGTACGGCGTGGCCCTGCTCGACGTGGCAGCATGCGGCGCTGCGCGGCAGCGTTCGCCGCTCGGCCCATGCTCGTCGGCTGGGAAAAACGTCTGGATCCGCGGCTGCAACTTGCGTACCCGTTTCCGGCGGGCGATCTCGCTTACGGATGAATCCGGCGGGCGCCTCAGCGGCGGCTGAAGAACACCTCGGCCAGCGGCGGGCCGCTCGCGGGCGGCAACTGCCCGCGCGGCGCGGGGCAGCGATTCGCGGACAGGTCCTCGGCCAGGGCGCCGCCGATCTTTTTCGGCCAGCGACGGACGATTCCGGCAAGGGCAGCGATTGGACTTTCCGGCTGGCTTTGGTGTCAGGCGGACACGCGAGGCAACGTGAAGGAGACGCTGAGGCCTTGTCTTTCGTTGCGGTGCGCTTCGATCACTCCTCCGTGCTCGCTGACAATCCTGCGACAGATGGCTAAGCCTAGTCCCGTTCCTGCAGGCTTCGTCGTGTGAAACGGTTCAAAGAGATCGTCCAAGTTTTCGTGCGGCACCCCTCCAGCATTGTCCTCCACGGTGATCCGAATCTGACCATGTTCGGCTCCTTCACTCCGGATAATGATCTGAACCGGTCGCACCAAGCAGGCAGCGGCCTGCGAAGCATTCAGACCTAGTGCCGTTGGAACGACTTGGCATTGCTTGGAGACAGGTTTCAGGTCAAACTGCTCGGTTTGCCCAGCCTCTTGTGGAGTATCGCCGTGCCAGGGAAGGCAGCCAAGGTCATTATTACCGAAAAACAGCAGGCGGTCCTGCAGGCTTTTGTCAAAGCTCCGTCGTCGAAGGTTTCACTTGCTAAACGCAGTCGCATCATCTTGCTAGCATTCGAAGGGCACAACAACGAATCGATCGAGCGGCTTACGGGGCTGCACCACGATGCCGTTGGCAGGTGGCGAAGGCGGTGGCGTGACGATTGGCAGCGTCTGATCGCGGTCGAGTGCTCCGAAAAACCACACGTCCTAAAACAGGAAATTAAAACGCTGCTTGCCGATCGGCCGCGGGCCGGAAGAAAGCCAACCATCATCCCTGAGCAACAAGCGGCGCTCTTCAAAAAAGCTTGCGAAGACCCGAACGACAGCGATCGGCCGATTGCGAGGTGGACTGCACGGGAGCTCTCGCTACAGATGGTTCTTGAGGGAGCGATCAAGAGTATCAGCGGTCGTTGGGTCAGCCGATTGCTTCGTCGCGCCGCGATCAGGCCCCACAAGAACAAGTACTGGCTGACCAGCAAAGACAAAGCGGATCCCAATTTTGAACAACGGGTGGTCTCGATCTGCGACGCCTATCGCCAAGCGATTCGGCTTTACGACCAACAAGGCATCCACACGATTTGCATCGACGAGCAGACCGGCATCCAGGCACTGCAGCGGATCGCACCGGACCTTCCCACCGCACCGGGAAAAAGGATGCTCCGCGAGTACGAATACACTCGCCCCGGCACGCTATGTCTGTTCGGGAATCTGCACGTTGCCACCGGAAAGATTCTTTGCCCCATGCTTCGGGAAACGCGGACCGAGGAAGATTACCTTGAAAACCTCGATAACCTGATACAGCAAGACAAAGATGCAGGCTATCGCCTGATTGCGGACAATTTGAACACCCACAGCAGCGAGTCCTGCGTTCGCTACGTGGCAGCGTGCTGTGGTATCGACGTCGACTTGGGTAAGAAAGGCGCGCGAGGAATACTGAAGTCGGTTGCCAGTCGCGTCGCGTTCTTGAGCGATGCGAGCCATCGCATCCAATTCCTGTTCACGCCTCGTCACTGTTCGTGGCTGAACCAGATCGAGATCTGGTTTGGTACGTTGCGCAACAAGGTAACCCGGTGGATGAGCTTCGACAGCTTGGCGTCTCTCGAAGAATCGATCGACTCATTCATCACGTACTTCAACGAGACGATGGCCAAGCCTTATGAATGGACCTATACCGGCAAGGTTTTGGCAGCCTGAAAAAGCAAAATGTCAAATCACGAAGCGAGGCAGCTGCAAGCCACCGCATTTCGTTCCAGCGGCACTAG
>CAYNVI010000380.1:0-5286 GCA_964400585.1 uncultured Pirellulaceae bacterium
CCCCTCTCCCCCGCTGCGCGGGGCGAGAGGGAACGCAAGGAGCCGCTGCGCGGCCCGTTGGCTGGTTTCCGGATAGGCTCTGAGAGCCGCCTCGGCGGAGGGGATTGTCGCTGCCCGATGGTGCTTGCGCCGCGGCCGGGGGACGCTTGACCATCGGCCGGGACCGCGAATAGGCTACGGATTCGCAAATTCCCTCTCAGCCCGAAAAAAAGACGATGTCGACCACCGCTTCCGATGCCACCTCCGCCGCGGATCCCTACTTCCAGGACCTCTTCGCCGAACGGATCGGCGGGGCCCAATATGGGAAGGGAACCGGGATTTATAAGTTCGAAAAGATCAAGCGGGCCAAGCGGAAAGCGGCGGCCGACCACCCCGACCGCGAACTGCTTGATTTCGGCATCGGCGAGAACGATTCGATGGCTCCGGCCAACGTGCGCGAGGTGATGAAGCAGGAGATCGATCGGCCCGAAAACCGCGGCTATGCGGACAACGGGATCGCCGAATTCAAGGAAGCGGCCGCCCGCTTCATGCAGCGGAATTTCGGGGTCGAGCTCGATCCGGCGACCCAGGTCAATCATTGCATCGGCAGCAAGCCGGCCTACGCGATGCTGCCCGCCTGCTTCATCAATCCCGGCGATGTCACCTTGATGACGGTTCCCGGCTATCCGGTGGCGGGGACGCACACCCAGTACTACGGCGGGGAAGTCTTCAAGTTGCCGTTGCTGGCCGAGAACAACTTCCTGCCCGATCTCGATGCTGTCCCTGACGACATCTACCGTCGCACCAAGTTACTGGTGATCAACTACCCGAACAGCCCGACTGGACGGACGGCCCCCGCTTCGTTCTTCGAACAGGTCGTCGCGTTGGCGAAGGAAAAATCGTTCGTCGTCGTCCAGGATGCGGCTCACATCATGCTGACCTTCGACGGGAAACCGCGGAGCTTCCTGGAAACCCCGGGCGCCTTGGATGTCGGCGTCGAAGTCCATTCGATGAGCAAAGGCTTCGACATGATCGGTTGGCGGATGGGCTGGGTTTGCGGGCATCCGCGGATCGTGCAGGCCTTTGCCGACGTCAAGGACAACAGCGACAGCGGACAATTTATCGCCACGCAGAAGGCGGCCGCCGCGGCCCTGGAGGATCCGTCGATCCCGCGGGCGATCCACGCCAAGTACCGGCGCCGCCTGGAAAAGCTGGTCCGCACGCTCCGCGAGGCCGGCTTCCAATGCGAGCTGCCCCAGGGGACCTATTTCCTTTACACGCAGGCTCCCCGCGGCGTCGAAGGCGGCCCCGATTTTGCCGCCGCCGAGGATGCGACCCGGCACTTGATCGAAGAGCACGGCATCGTCACCGTGCCGTGGGATGATGCCGGGGCCTACTTGCGGTTCAGCGTCACCTACGTGGCGGCAGACGAGGCGGCGGAGGACGCCTTGATGGCCGAAACCAAGCGACGGCTGGCCGACGCCCGGCTCCGGTTCTAGCCGTCGGTCAGAAGACGGCGGGCCCGCCCCTGCAAGCGGGCGAGGGAACCCCATCAGCCGTGCCGTGCCGGCTCTGGACTGCTCGGGCGGCGCTTCGCTGGACGCTGCCCCTGGCGGCATCAGGCGGGCTTGCTTGCCGTCTGGGCTTCGACCGTCCGCGCGGTGACGTAGCCCAACACGTCATCTTGCGACTGGCAGTAGTCGTAGACCGGTTGGAAGTTTTCCGCCTTCTGCGCCAGTTCCAGCAACAGCGGCGTCAGCCGGGCGGCGGGCACATCGGCGGGGACCAGTTCGATCGCCGCCTCCATCGCCGCCTGCGGTCGCCCGATGCGATCGAGGAGGTCGACGTAGGTTTCGATCGCGGAGGTCCCTTGTTCGGCGACATCGCAGGTCCGCGCCTTGCGTTCAAACAGGGCCAGCGAGCTGTCGACCTGCTTGCCGAGCAGGGCGCCGAAAAAGGCCGAATGAGCCGGATAGAAATCGACGAAGGGCTCTTCTCCCGGATACTGCAACTGATGGTGCAGCCGTTTGCCGTACTGCGTCAGTTCCCAAGCCTTCTGCAGCTGGGCGGGTTCTTCCAGCACGCGGGCAAAGCGGACGACGCTGGACAGGTGCGAGGTGTCGAGATGGTACGCCCCTTCGTCCAATAACCAGCGCCGCGCTTCGATCAGTTCGGCCAGGTTTTCCTCGTCGCTTGCCGGTTGCTTATCGCGACGCGCGACATCGGCCCGGACCGATTCGAGGAGTTCGTCGTAGAGGTGGTCGAGCAGCAAGGCCGCGGTCTCTTGACGCTCGCTTTTGGAGCGGCCCGCGATCGCTTGGTCGTACAGCGTGATGCTGTTGCAGGTCCCTTGCCGATCGAGCACCAGCTGAAAGCCTCGGGCGACATCGACGCCTTCGTGGAGGAGGACTTGAACGAGGTCGTCGGCGTTTTCGTCGGTCACGGGAATGTTGCCGAGCAGCTCGGCGGCTCGCTGCGAGTTGCCGGTCGGACGCAGGTACATCCAGCCTTCGCGGATGCGCCCTTCTTCCAGCAGCATGCTGCCGACTTCGGTGCAGGCGGCGACCAGACCGTTTTCGAGCTGTCGGTCGAGCTCTTCGGCCGGCCGCGGCTCGTTTTCCGAGGCGACCACCGGCAGCCCGAGCTCAAAGCGGATCTGCATCTTCAGGGCTTCGAAGAGCTCGAGCGGCTGCCGGCTCGTCCGGAAGTGCTCGGCCATTTGAGGAAGCAAGACCGCCGGGTTCTGCTCGGACTGATCGAACGCGGCGAATACGGAAGGAGAGGTCGACATGAAGGAACCACGGGTGGGAGAACGAGAGGGAGCCTACGGCTGCAGGAGCGTCTGGACAAAGGGGATGATGTCGTCTTCGTAAGTGAAGCCCGCCGTTTCTCCGGCATCGACGAACTTCTTGGCGATCGTGCCGTCGGCGTTCCAGACCACGACCGTCGGAATCGAATCGATGTCGAGTCGGCGGTAAATTTCATCGCTGGAAGTGCTGCTGATGTAATGCGGGAAGGCGCCGATCGCATCGACGTCGCGCAAGAAGGTGTTGACGCGCTGGCGATACGATTCGGGGGGGCGGGTCTTGCGACCATCGAAATCGACATCGGCCGAATAGCAGGCGACCTGCTCGCCGAATTCGGCATCCAGCCGTACCAGGCCGGGGAACTCCTCCAAGCAGGGCTGGCAGACGAGCGACCAAACATCGAGCACCGCCGGTTTACCGGAGCGGGAGACGGTCTCGACGATCTCCTCCCACGCCGCGATCGTGACCCCGCCCGCTGACTCCGTTGCCGACGCGGGTTCGGCGGCCGCCGTTGGTTCGGCCGGTTCGGCGGGCGATTCCGGCTCGGCGGGCGATTCCGGCTCGGGGGCCGCTGCGGGTTCGGCGGGGGGGGAAGTCGTCGGCTGGCAGCCGTTCGCTCCGCTGACCAGCAGGGTGAGGGCGAGGAGGAAGGCGGCTTTTCGCATCGCGGGGTCGCTCCGGAAAGGAAAGGGTTCGCGGCGGCCCGAGGGCCAGGAAGCGGGGGAGGGAGGGCCAACGATCCGCCTGCCGCTGCCACGCGATGGGAGCGGCGGTTGACGTCGGTTACATTGGGGGAGGCGATGGGGAAACGTTCTCCCCCATTTCAACATGCCCCGTCGGCGGGTGCCATCCCCGCAATGACCGGCCCGCCGCCGGCGGACGGTCGGCCGCTTACCGGTGGGTTGCAGCGTGAGCAGTTCTTCGACGATTCGATTGGTCCACGATGCCAAGGCCGGCGATGCGGACTCGCTGGGACGGTTGCTGGAGCGTTATCGCGGCTATTTGCTGATGTTGGCGCACCGCTATCTGGACGAGCGGTTGCGGCGAAGGATCGATCCGGCCGACATCGTCCAGCACACGTTCCTGGAGGTGCAGCGCGACCTGGGGAGCTTCCGGGGATCCCATCCGGCCGAATTTGTGGCCTGGATCCGCAATATTTTAAAACATAACGTGGCCAGCGAGGTGGCCCGGCACGTGACCACTCAGAAACGGTCGATGAAGCGGGAGGTGCAGGCTCCGGCTTCCCCCCGCGGGGACGGATCGGGCCCCGATTGGTTGGGCCAGTTGCCAGGAACGGCGAGCAGTCCCAGCGGTAAAGCGATGCGCGCCGAAGCGGCCCTGCATTTGATCGAATCGCTGCACAGCCTGCCCGAAACGCAGGCCGAGGCGATCCGGTTGCGATACATGGAAGGGCTGGCCTTGTCCGAGATCGTCGAGCGGATGGGTAAATCGGAAACGGCCGTCGCGGGGTTGCTGAAACGCGGGTTGCAAAAGCTGCGGGGGATCCTGAGGGAGGATCTGCCCTGAACAGGGAGTCGTGGAAAGGGCTTGTGGAAAGGGCTTGCGGATGCATGGGGTTGTCGGTCTTGATTTGAGGTTGCGGGGACGTGCATGAATGCTGCTGACGAGTCGCCGGAGCGTCCCGCTCCGGCTGAGGGCGATCCTTCCGAGGGCGATCCGCTTGACCGGGCGTTCGCCGCCTACCTCCGCGCCTGCGATGCAGGCGAAAGCGGCAGCCGAGAGGAATTCCTTCAGCGGTTCCCGGAGCTTTCCGACGACCTGGCGCGGTTGCTCGATGCGGTCGACTTGATCGGTCATTACACGGCGGCGTCGGCGGAGGACGCGCGGCACGAGGCGACGGCGGCGTGGCCGCCGGTGCCAGCGAGCAGCGACGCGCGCGCGGAAACGGTGGCCTTGCGGCAGTCGGGGACCGCCGAGGTCGACGGCACGCTGCCCTTTTCCGCTGACGGTTCGCCGCGGGAGGACGGCTCCCACCCCGCCTTGCCGTTTGAGCTGGGCGATTACCGACTGGAACGGATCTTGGGGCGGGGCGGCATGGGCGTGGTCTATCTGGCCTTGCAACGCCCCTTGGAACGACAGGTCGCGGTCAAGATGATTCGCTCCGGCCTGTTGGCCGCAGGGGACGAGGTCCGGCGGTTCTTCGCCGAAGCCCGCGCGGCGGCGAAGTTGCGGCATCCCCACATCGTGGCGGTCTATCAGTTCGGCGATCTTGGCGGGCACCATTTCTTTTCGATGGAGTACGTCCCGGGGACTGACTTGGCCAAGATCATCCAAGCCGCGCCGCTGGAACCGCTGGTGGCCGCCCGGTATGTCCGCGATGTGGCCCGCGCGATCGATTACGCGCATCGTCGCGGCGTCCTCCATCGTGACCTCAAACCGGCGAACGTCCTAATCGATGCCAGCGACCAGGTCCACATCTCCGATTTCGGCTTGTCGAAGCAGTTGGGGGTCGACAGTGGCTTGACCGCCAGTGGCGTGG
>CAYNVI010000381.1:0-5233 GCA_964400585.1 uncultured Pirellulaceae bacterium
CCGCGCAGCGGGGGAGAGGGGTAGGGTGAGGGGGTTTCCGGAGAGGCACTCAGCCCCCCGCAGGCCCGGCCCACGAAGACTCCGAAGCAGCCCTCCCTGCGCCGCGATGATACCCCAACGCTCGTCTGCTGAACATGTTTCCGTCGCCGGATCCGGTGTCCCAACCGTTTTTTATCGGGCGACGCCTGTTTCCGTCGCCCCGCCCGTCAGGGTTCGGGGCTGCCCTCGACCGCGTCGCCCCCATCCGGCAGCCAGGACCGGCTCGCATCGCCACATTGCTCTCGTTGTCCACCGACACGATGATACGCCGAGCGACGAGGCGTTCCCGGCCCCTCGCCCCAGCTCCGCCGCCCGCGAGGCTTGCTCTAACCTCTCTCGAACCTGTGTCTGATCCGCGCGACTACCTACCGACCGCTTCGCTCGAACGCCTGCGACGACGAAGCGAACTTCTCCAAGCAATCCGCCAATTCTTCGCCGCAGCGGGCTTCCTGGAAGTCCAAACCCCGTCCCTTTCGGCCGACACGGTGGTCGATCGCTACCTCGACCCTCCGCGACTGGCCACCACCGAATTGCAGCTCCGCCGCTCCGACCTCCCCCCCAGCTTCTTCCTGCAGACGTCGCCCGAATACGCGATGAAGCGGCTCTTGGTCGCCGGAATGGAAGCGATCTACCAGATCGGGCCCGCCTTTCGAGCCGGGGAGCGGGGGCCGCGGCACAACCCGGAATTTACGATGCTCGAATGGTACCGCGTCGGCGACACGGCGGCCGACGCGATCACCTTTCTGCAGCGGTTCGCCAACACGTTCCTGCCCGGTCGCAGCTGTCGGCGGCAGACCTACCGCACGCTCTTCCGGGAAACCGTGGGCTGGGACCCGCTGGAGATTTCGACCGCGGAACTCCACCGGTACGTCGCCGCCAGCGATGCCTCCCTGGCCGCTTCCCTGCAGGACGACCGCGACAGTTTGCTCGATTGGGTGTTGGCGACGCAGATCCAACCGCGGACCGCTGACGCCTCTCCTTTGATCGTGACCCACTACCCGCTTTCCCAAGCGGCCCTGGCCCAAGCGTCTGGCGAGCATCCCGGCACCGCCGAACGCTTTGAATGGTTCGCCGGAGGACTCGAACTGGCCAACGGCTACGGCGAATTGCTCGATCCGGACATCCTGCAGCAACGGACCGCGGCGAACCAACAACAGCGCGTCCAGCAAGGCAAACCGCCGCTGCCGGACGGCAGCCGGTTGCTGACGGCGATGCGGGCGGGGCTGCCTCCCTGCGCAGGGGTCGCGCTGGGAATCGATCGGCTGCTGATGGTGGCCGAGGGATGTGAGACGATCGACGAGGTGCTCGCTTTTCCAATCGAACGTGCTTGATCGAGCCCGCCCCTCATCGCCCTCGGCCGGCTAGGTCGCTCCCGCACGCCACCACCGCGCGATCGCTCAGCCTTCCGCTGCCGCCTGCCCGTCGCCTTGCCGCGCGGCCCGACCTGCCGCAGCCCGTCGCCGCGCCCGGAAGCGATCGAGGACCGTAATGAAGGCAGGAACCAACAGCGTGCGGACATAGAAGGTGTCGATCAACACGCCCAGCCCCAAGGCGAAACCGAGTTCGATGATCCCCCGCAACCGCGGCGTATCGGCGGCTCCGGAAATCCCCAGCCACGCTGCGATCCCCGGAAACCAGGCCGAGGCGGTCATGCAGAAAAACGTCCCCGCCATCACCAGCCCACAGGAGGTGATGATCCCGCCGGTCCGTGCGACCGCCCGCCGGAGCGCGGCCAGCCAGCCTCCCTGGCGTTGCTCCTCCAACACGCGGGTCACCAAGTAGACGTTGTAATCTTGCCCGACGGCCACCAGGATGACGAACAGGAACAGCGGAAGCTTCCAGTCCAACCCAACATAGGTCTCGCCGTAAAGCGTGCGGAATGTCATCACCGTCAAACCGAGCGTCGCAAAATAGCTGAGCAAGACCGTAAAAATCAGATAGAGCGACAACCAGAAGCGGCGGAGCACCAACACCAGGATCAACAACACCGCCAGGACCACCGCGACCTTGATGCGTCGGTTATCCCGTAAGGTCACCCGCCGCAGATCGATGATCGAGGCGGTGGTTCCGGCCACCGCCAATTCCGCCCCGGCCCAGAACGAATCGGGGTCTTCGGTCTGGGCCTCGACCCAACGGCGAATCGCCGAAATCTGCGCTGCTGTGGTGGTGTCAAAGGGATCGCCGTTGACGACCAGATCGAGCCGGGCCAAACGTCCCGCATAGGCCTCCGCTTCGCTGAAGAAAGTCCGTTGCGCGATCCGGTGTTGTTGTAAAATTCGCCGCCGCCACGCGCTGCGATCAAGCAGCCCCATCTTCTTATGCGGCGGATAATCACCCAGGGGGTCCCGGGCCGTGCGGACCGCTGCCACTCCCGATTGGGCATACAACCCTTCCCGCAACGAGGTGATCCGGCGGGTCAAGGTGCCTCGATCGACGGGTTCGGGCAGAACCAACAGCAGCGTCGTGGGACTGATCTCCCCGATCGGAAAAGCCGATTCCAGCAAGGCCAGCCCTTGGCGGCTGGGCGCATCGGGGCTCAGTTGACTACTCAAATCGTAAGTCACCGAACCTTCCTGCTGCCAACCATAAACGCCCGGGATCGCCAACAAACCGATTCCGGCGACCAGCGTCAGCACCGGTCGACGGGTCATCATCAGCGCGACCCGCGCCCAAAATCGCGACCCGCCCCCTCCACTTTCCGTGATCCGATAGGGCCAGAAGACGCGCGGCCCAATCGCGTACAGCAGCGCCGGCGTCAACGTCGTACAGACCGCCAACCCGACCAGCAGGCACAACGCGATGACCGGGCCGGTGTAGTGGAACTTGCCAAACGCGGCGATCCACAGCATGCCCAACCCGACCATCGTCGTCAGGGCGCTGCCCAGCAAGGCGCCGGTCACCCGCGACAACGCCAACTGACACGCTTTTGGCCAGGCGTGCCGCCCCGCCTCCTCACGCAGCCGGGCAATCAAGAAGAGGCAATAATCGGTCCCCGCCCCAAACAGGATCACGACGACGAAAATCTTCGAAGTCGTAAAGACACGGACATCCAACCAGCCTCCGGGCCCAGCGCGCGACCAGGCGGCTAACAGCGCCACCAGCCCCGTGGCGGTCAAGACCGCCACGCCAATCGATAACAAGGGCACGATGATCAGCAAGGGCGAGCGGTAGACCAACGCGAGGATCACCAGGATCATCAGCACGGTGAAGACTTCGGTGTAGCGAATCGCATCCCGCGCGGCCGCCAACATTTCACCGCCGACCGCGGCCGAACCGGTCGGCAAGACCCGCAAGCCCGCCGCGGTGCAACCGCCCGAATAGGCGTTCACTTTGGCAATCAGTTGCTTCAACGACGCCAACAACGCCACGTTCCGCGTTGCCGCCAATTCGGTATCAAGCCGCAGCAGCAGCAAGCGGGCCCCGCCCCGCTGCAGGCGATGACCGATCACCGGATCGTGCCAGCTCAAGACATCGATCAACGGTTCCCAGTCGTCGAGCTGCCCCACCACCGGCTCCGCCGCGATTTGTCGCCCGATGTCGGGGACCAGTTGCAACGCGACGCGGCGGTCCGAGGCCGCCTCCTCAGGCCGACCGAGGGCATCGAGCAGCCTTCCTCGCTCCCAGTAGGCTGCCGCCATGCGGGGCTCCCGCAGACTCGCTTCACGCTGCGGCAGACAATCGCCGAAGCGGTCATAGAATTGCTGGTCGGCGCGGATTGAATCGTCGAAAGCATGCTCTGCATCGGCCAACAATTGAGCCAAGTGCGTTCCCTCGGCGGGCATGCCCCCCTGCCAGCCTTGCTGCTCCGCCGCCGCCAGCCGGCTCTCGGCCAAATGATAGGTCAACCGACGTTCCAGATCCAAAGCGACCGATTCGTCGGTCTCCAAGAGCGGCCCGTCGGGACGCGCTATCACCACCACGATCTCGCTGCGGCTCCGTTCATCGGGGAAGGCCGCATCGAGCAGCTGCCTCCCCACCACGCTCGGCTGGTCGGCCGGCAGGTAATCGAAATCGCCGTCGTAAGCGACCGCATCCCACGCCGGGGCGATCAGCCGCATCGTGATCACCAACGCCATCCAGCCCAACAAAAACCAGCGCCAACGCTGAATCACCATCCTGCTCAGCCGATGGGGGCCGCGGGAGGCGGGCGAAGGACGGGAAGTGGGGATCACGGCAAGCTCGGACGGCAGGGAGCGGGACGCAGCGACAGGCGTGCAACCACCGCGCCCCCAAATCGTCATTATAAGTCAGCCCCAGAAGCTTCATAGGGAGCCCCACATCGCAGAGTCCCCACCGGAGCCGTCGCCCCCCTCGCACGCCACCGCCATCAAGCGATCCGCCACGGGTTATCGCGAGCGACGACGCCCGGCTGCCCCATCGCTACGGCGACGTTCCGGACTCGCTGGCGGCGTCACGGACGATCCGCCGGCCGGCTCCGAGGAGCCGGTGTCGGAAGAAAGGACACGCAGCGCCGCTTCGAGCGTCGACAGATTGATCGAGCCGGTCACGTGATGGACGCGAACGTCCCCCTGCGGCTTGGCAGCCCGGTCGAGCTGCTCGATCATCCCGACGACCAATTCCAACAACTCTTCCCCTTCGGCACTCACCAACAAGGTATTGCCGACGTCGTCGACGCCGATCGACAGTTTGCCCTTGAACTCAAAATTACTGCCGCCACTCCGTCCCCCTGCTCCCCCATCAACCAACTCGGATCCTCCGCCCTCACGGCTGCGTTCGGCGTCGTTTCGCTGCGTCGACCGTCCGCCGCCGCCACCCCCACTGCCGCCGCCGCGGTTGCCTTGCGTGAAAGCCTTATCGTTGCTGCTCAGCAAGTCGCGATACGCATCTTTCACCGTTTCGGCGATCCGCTCGGCGTTGGAATACTGGACTTCGACCAGCTTCGTATAGCGAACCTGTTGCTTGTCGACCGGCGCGGGCACGTCCCACAGCTCGATCAATTCTTCGATCGTCCGCAACTGTTCCGGCGTCGCCCCGCTGACGACGATCGAATTCGTGTCGTCATCCGAGATCATCCGCATTTCGCGCTGCTGATCGAGCCCGCTCGAGGCGTCCGATTCGTCGTCCTCGTAGGGGTTGAAGAAGAAAAAACCGCGTCGGCCCTCTTCGCTTTCCTCTTCCTCGGCGAAGTAGTCTTCCAGATTCAGCTGAACCCAATAGGCCGCGGCGTGCTCGA